>NZ_BAAILO010000126.1:0-2919 GCF_054589115.1 Cupriavidus sp. 8B
CAGCACACCCGCCCCGCCGAAGCCCTTCAGCGGTTTGGCCTGGCTGTGCTTACTACCCACCTGGGCCAAGTGCAGCGCATAGCCAAAGGTGTCTTGGACGTCTTTCGGCATCGCGCCTAGGTCTTTTTTCGCTGACCCCACCCAGCGCAGCATTTTTATCGTCGTCGGCATCACGGGATTATACCTAAATATAGATAAAAATGCGCATCGCACCGTGCTACCTGACCCTGTCGGTCAACGGTTCTGCAATGGATGACCGTTACGAATTACCCTCCCACGCCACCTCGCGCCCGCCAGAAATGTGCCGCATCGCACACCAACCAGTGCACCTCGGCTCATTACGCACGATTGGTGCGATGCGCTCGTATTCATGGAGTGCGGCCCGCTCGATCCTGCCGAGGCTCATCTCGGTGCCTGGAGTGCCGCAGGTCTTCAGCGTGAATACCAGCTAGGCGGCGACGGGAGGGGACGCGAGGCGCTCGATCCAGATGGACAAGACGGGGTTGCTAACAGCGCGCACGGTCTGCGCGTCCGACACGCCATGCGCCGGCACACGGAGATAGGCCAGGCCGCCTCAGGGTGTAAATCCAGACAACCGAAATGCGGCCTTCAGCGAAGGTTACGCCGGTACCGAGGCCGCGCTATCTCTCGCCGTTCTGAAGGGCGGGGCGTGCCGCGCACCTGGTCAAGTGCGCCGGCGACGAGCGCCCACGAAGTATTCCCCGGGCGGCGGCTAACTGCGCCTCCATCACCACCAAGGACTGGCCGCGTTTGAACGGGTCCACACAGGGCCGAGCAAAGGCCGACTTTCCGTCGTTCGCCTGGCAGGCCGCCATCTCCCGCAGGAGATCGAACGCGAGCGCATGGGGTGCCGCGGCCCTACGGCCAGCCTTCTCGATCACCACCGATGCCTCATCAACGCTGAGCACGGCACCGTCGGCGCGCGTTACCTGGACCCCACGGAGCCTTGAGACCAGATCCGAAATTTTCGCGGTAACGGCAGCTGCGGCTTCCGCCTTTGCGCGCTCGGCCTGCGCTTGCGTTGCCTGCTGTTCTGCGACAAATGCGTAGTCGACCGTCTTGGACAGCAGAGCCTGGATGTAGGCGAAGAGTTCCCTGCCCTTGAGCGGTATCAGGGCATCGCTGACCACTGCAATTACGTTCGAAAGCCGATGGCCGACCGCCTTAGCGCGCTTCATGAGGGCAAACAGGCCGGTCAGGGCGAGTCCGTTTTGCATAACCAACCAGGCCAGATCCGAGGGCACGGCTTTGCCCTGCACGCGAATGAACGGCCTTGCCCCCGGTGACTGTTTCTTCGAAGAAGATTGTTGAGGGGGTAGGTTAACGTCTCTCGCCGGTGCGAGGTCGGGCTGCAGGGTGGAGGGTACCCGGTCCAGTGCGTCTGAGACTCTCTCTATGACGCTCATCTCGCGCGAAGGTTGATCCGACGCCAAGCCAAGGTTGCAAATGGCTTGCCCCGATAGGCGAATTCGACCAAGGACCTTCAGCGTGTAGGCGGTCAGTCTTTGATCCTCCCGCTCGATTAGGCCGACGCGCTCTAGGGCCGCGAGGCAACGATAGACGGTCGCCTCGCTAAGCCGAAGCCGTTGTGCGATCGTGACCTTCTTCATGAAGATCCAGTGCGCTGGATCTTGCTGTTTGACGCCGTTGCGAACCAGGCAGGCGAGAACCTGACGCTGCGTCTGCGTCAACGCAAACTCATGCAACGCCTCATAGACGCGCACGAGCGCGTTGGCAATCTTGCTCGGTAAGTAGTGTGGTCCGCAGTCGCTTGCGCCGTGGGCAGCAGGATGTACGCTGCCCACGGCGCAAGGATGCGAGGCACCATTGCCGATAGGCGAGCGCCGCCCATCGGCTTCCATGGTTCGAATCATGTTTCGCCGTTCTATGTAAGAAATTCTTGTGAAGGCGTTGACGGGACCCGAAGGCTTTCCTAGACTCTGCACTCAGTGGGAGGTGCAGTCTGGTACGCCTTTTTCGGGACCCGGCAACTTCCGCAGAAGCCAGGACTGCAATCCTGGCTTTTGTTTTTTAGGGTGGACCTGTCATGCCAGTCCAGCCTCAATCACGAACCGCGACGTTGGGTTCTTCTTGGCCGTACTGAGTGCCAGCCAGTCGCGGGCCCGTGTCATGCCAACGTAGAACAAGCGCCGTTCCTCTGATTCGGTACTGCCTTTCTCATCTGGGATAACCGTCTCCTCTACGCGGATGACAACGATTCCATCCCATTCGAGGCCCTTTGACGCGTGGATGGTGGTGAGCACCAGTGCGTCCGGTGCCGGCTCGTTGTTCTGTCGGCGCAGGAATTCCAGCCGCTCGGAGAACGTGCCATTGAGCCGAGAGAGCACGTCATAGGTGGTGGTGATCGCTCGCCTGGCTGGATCTGCTTTGGCGTGTTGGGCCATCCACTCATGCACGCCTTCGAGGACCAGGGAGTAGAACTGCCGGTCGCAGAGGGTGCGCCATTCGGCCAGCCGCTTCATCAGGTCGCGGTATCGCTCGGCGGTTTCCTCCGATACACCGAACGCGACGAGTTCCTTCCTTTGTCGTTGTTCCAGCGCCGGCCCCATCTTGCTATGCAGCAGCCGCAGTTCCTGAGCACCTGCGCCGGCGAAGCCCAGCAATGCGTCCAGCCCGTTGGTCTTCACCTTCTGGATGATTTCCAGCAGGTTGCACATCAGTGCTGCCTCGGGGCGGTTCAGGATCGACTTGCCGGAGGCGCGGTAGTATTTCACGCCATGCGAGCGGCACACGGCTTCTACCGGGTCTAGGATGCGGTTTGTGCGTGCCAGGATGGCGGCGGATTTCCGCTCACCCAGGGTCGGCGCGAGCGCCTCGATGGCCGCAACGGCCTCGGCATACTCATCGTCATAGCGGTTGAACTTCACGATGCCGCCA
>NZ_BAAILO010000127.1:0-326 GCF_054589115.1 Cupriavidus sp. 8B
ATCCTGTCCCGCACGTTCCGCGCTGCATTGGTATCCGCCTGAAGAACGTCCCCGTTGGCACGGTAAAACTTGTCGCCCTCGCGCTTGCCTTGCAGCCAGCCCGTGAACGAGTCCATTTGCGACGTGTAGGCGGCGTTGACGACGACGTGCGTCGCCCCACGCTGCGTGCAAACTTCATCGAGCGCTTGAGCCAGTACACCCTTGGCCCATGCGCTCATGCGGCGGTTGTAGTTCCGCCACTGACTCCTCCCCTTGATGGGGGACGTCAGATCTTCCGAACCGACCACTGCCGCCTTGTCCACGATGGTATGGGCGGACTGGTAGGC
>NZ_BAAILO010000128.1:0-5114 GCF_054589115.1 Cupriavidus sp. 8B
GAGGCAACAGGTCAGCACGGGTTGCAGTTCTGATGAGTCAATGCGCCGGCCAAGATGTTTGTCGGTAAACCGGACATCCTGCTTGACGCTATCCACCGCCGGCTGTTTTGCTGCGACGCAGCCGAACCCATCCTCTGGGACGGTGCGTTACCGCAACGCGCAGGGGCAGGGCTGGGACGGCCGCGGCGCCATGCCGGACTGGCTGCAGCGAGCGATCCATGCCGGGCAGACGGTGGAACATTTCCGGGTAAGGCGGTAGCACGGATTAAGCGGATCATGCGAGTTGGCCCAGCCGCGCTTTGGTAGTCCACTCGCGGTCGAACTCAGTCTTCAGGAAGGTCGCCATGCGCCGGTATTCCTCGCGCGTGCCCAGCGCATAGCGTGTCAGCCTCTCGACCAGCCAGTCGTCATGGTGTTGGTCGGCTTTGCGTCCGCCTCCCGGCTGAACCGCGCCAGCTCCGTGTAGAGCTTGTCAGGCCTTTCTCGACACGGCATAGCTTGTGCCACTTGCGTTTCACATCCACGAACCACCAGGAGCCGTGCTTCTCATAGGCGTGCGAGGGCAGCGGCGAGGCTTTCTTCCGGCGCCCGATCATGCTGCCTTCCTATCCGACGCCAGTTCGGGCGGACGGCGACGCTGCTTGGGCTGCGGCTGGCTGACGCCACCCGCAATATGATGACGCCAGACGCGCACGCTGCCATCCGGTCGGCGGTCGGCCGATACCGGCCTTGCGCAGGGCCTCCAGTTGCTCGGCAGCGCGCCGGTAGCCGGTGGCTTCGATGATCTCTTCTTTGCTCAGGGTCACGGATTCCATCCGTCTCTCCCAGTCTTGCCGGGTTGTCTCAATAATACGTTGTGCTGCTTCGTTCATATCGTGTAAGGCTGCGGCCGAACCTTGGCCGCGATATACAGCGGGTGCTTGGGGCTGCCGTCCTGATTCAGCCCGAGGTGATGGAGCAGGCAACCGCGGCCGCACATCCGGATGATGCGCAGCACCTCTGCAGCGCGCGCTGGCGCCGCCCTGTGTGCGCCCCAGGCGCAGATCACCAGCGAGCAGCGGTCGAGCGCGTCCATGATTGCGCCATCGGTCTTGCGCTCATTGCCGAGCGGCGCCGAGTGAGTCAGCAGGCCGTCCGGATCGGTGGATCGCAGCGGGAACAGGTTCACCACCTCCAGGCGGCCATAGCGGCCGGCCAGCGCACGCTGCAGGCAGCGCGTGATCGTCGGGTCGTTGACCTGGTGGTCAGCGGTGGATGGGTTGAGCATGATGAAGCCCAGGGCCGGCTGGCTGCGATCCCACTCGCGCCACAGGCGGTAGCGGTACTGCTCGCCGTCGGAGAGGATGGCGCCGGCTTCGCCGTTGAGGGTCTGGGTGGTCAGGTGCTTCATGCTACGATCTCCCGTCCCAATCGGAGTCCGTCATGACAATCGAGAGCTACCAGGGCTACACCGTCCGCGGCTTTGCAAAGCAGCTTGGCGATGGATCCTTTGAGGCATCCGGTGCAGTTGAAAAGGATGGTCGCCTTGTGGAAGGCTCGGATCCCTTGGGGTACTACCCCTCGTTTGAGCGTGCTGCGGTAGCCGGGATCGTTTGGGCGAAAGCGTGGGTTGATGATCACGGCTGAACCCTCCGAAACACCCATACCCACGGATTGGTCTGCCAAGCGTCGGCGTCGTTGATGTTGTCCCACAGGCTTGCGTAGGCCGCAACCGGCGACGCGAACCAGGGCAGATCCGGTGCACCTCGCCAGCCGTCACCAAAGCGGATTAGGCCTTCGGCGATGGCGTCGGCCTCGCCGCAGTCGTTCAGTCGCTCAACGCGCACGCCAGTCACCTCCAGCTGTATCCGCGACAGCGCGCGCGGCATATGGATGCTCGGCTTCCAAGTGACGGCCTCGACCGGCGGCACGTTCTCGTACCCAGCCGGCACGCAGGCGGGGTAGTCCGCGCGGTAGACGGTCGGGCCCGGATCGAGCGCAGCGGGCTGCGCCCAGGTTTCGCTCACCCACAGCCGGTCGCCAGGCTTGCCGAAGGGACAGGCTTCGCGCAGGTACTGAAAGAACGACGCCGGCGGGGCTGCGACGAGATGGCGCTCCTTTACCACCCGCCGCGTCTGCGTCTTCCGACCGTCGAGGATGGCGCGCACCATGGCGCCGCTGAAGAGGATGGGGCGTACTATTGTCATGCTACGATCCTCCGAAACGATGGGAGAGCGATATGGCAATTGACGAACGCCGGAGCCGATGTCTCGCTGAACTTGCGGATGTCCTCGTGTCCGTATTTCCCGATGGCGCTGTATGGACGCGTATCGCGGAATCCAGCCGTAATTTCTTCTTCGGATGGCCCCTCAAGAACCAACCCGCCAATCTGACGCAGTACTCTAGGAGTGTGTCGATCTACTTCTCCGATGAGGCCCTCAACGCATACTGGAAATTGGCGACCCCGGAGAGGGAAGCTGCTCGGCGTGCTCTCAGACGAGTCATACTGCAAGGCATGGTCGGATACGACGAAGGCAGAGCATTTAAGAGGTACGCCGTCAAAGAGGCATGGCGCATTGACACGTGGCCGATGTGGGATGATGCAATAGGCGCTTGAAGTCATCCGGCCACCTCGATCCGCTTGACTTCCTTCGCCGACCAGCTTGCCATCTCCGGCGCGTTGGCGCGCACCATCGCGCCACTGAAGAGGTTGGGGCGTTCTTTGGTCATGCTAGGATTCCTCGAAGCGCTTGGAGACTATCATGACCGTTCACCTCTTCCATGAATTCCCCGCAGACGAGCAAGAGGACGTGAAGGCGGCATGCGCTCGATTTGGGTTTATCCCGCTGGATTTCGAAATTACTGATGAGGATGCTTATCCTGTCGGCCCCGCGGCAATACATAGAGAAGTTAGGGTTCTGAGATTGATCAATGGAAAGTTGAGCTTGTACGATGCCGGGCCTGGAACGGCCTGGACTGTGGCATTCGAAACGGAGCTTCAAGCAGGTGCCTTTGGGAGGCCCTAATTTGAGACGCCCGTCTTGGGTGTCTGCTGCTGGCCGCTGTTGGTTAAATGAGGCTGCGTGGGTCATGCTGTCACCCCCATCCGCTTCGCTTCCTTGGCGAGTTGCTGGCACACGACCACCACGCGCTGGCAGGTCTGCACGTCAAACCATCCAATGTGGCATTCCTCGACGTTGGCGATGCCGAGCTGCCCGGCCAGCCAGCTGTAGGCCTCCGAGCGCGACATGCGCTGGCTCTGCCAGATCGGGTTGAACACCGCCTTCGCGCGCGTCCTTGCTTGCCGCGTCGGCGCATCCGCCAGAGTGCCCAGGGGGATGTTCGTGAACGGGTGCATGCCACGTAGGCGTTGCAGTTCTTGCCCGTGCAGCGGTAGGCCCACGGCCATTCGCCGTACTCGCGGCCATAGATCTCCGCGTTACTGACGATCGCCACCGGCGAGGCACAGAAATGGCAGTGCGTCGGTGCCGGTAATGGGTTCTTGACGCGCGCGATGGCGGGCGGGACGGGTTCCAGGGGGTCTTGGGACCGTTCACGCCGCGCTCCCGGGAAATTCGTCGTGTTGCACGCCGTCGAGCAGGCGGCCGGCGCGCTTCTTTCCGGACATTTGCAGCCACGTCGGCGTGTGCCCGTTGACAGAGTTTAGGAAGGCGTCGTTCTCGCCGGCGGTGTTGATGCGCACGCGCGCGATCCCCGCGCGTTCGTCGATCAGGTAGTCCAGGCTCTCGGGCCCGCGTGGAACCCACTCACCCCATTGCTTGAAGAGGAACGGCACGCCGGCCGCCGCGCACTGGTCGCGCAGTCTCCGGGCCCAGTCTGGATGCATCGGCCGCGCGCTCGCGCCGCTCTCGCCGCTCTCGCCGCTCTCGCCGCTCTCGCCGCTCTCGCCGCTCTCGCCGCTCTCGCCGCCGACGATCACCCAGTCGAGGAACTTCTGCTGGCCCGTGCCGCGACAAAACGGGCAGCGTGCGCGCTCGTAGTGGGAGCGGTCATTGCATCGGTCGCCGTTACAGCAGTGATTGCAGCGGTCACCGCCCCATAGATTCGTGGGGAAGCGCAGATCCACCGGCCCGAGCAGCGGCTCCATACTGAGGAACCGCACGCGCGCCGGCACCTCCAGCAGCTTCGGTATGTCGCGGTCGGCCTCGGCCTGGTTACAGATGGTGGCGCCGAGCCAGACGTTGGGCCAGGGCACATCTGCCCATTCGGTGAGGCCATGCGACAACTCGCCGAGGGCTTCGTCCAGCATCGCGTGCGTTGCCGATCCGCTTCGTCAGCAGCCAGTCGAGATTTGGCGTGTCCGCGATCAACTGCAGGAGGTCGACGCGCCACGCCGGGTCCACCGCGTTATCGAACACGTCGGCCAGACTGGCGCAGAAGACGCGCCGGCGGCGGCCGTGCGTGGCGAAGAACTCGGCGTGCTGCGCGTTCCAGCGAAGCGGCGCGGCTGACGTGCGGTGGCGGTCTTCCTTGGCGCCCCAGGTCACGCGGAGCGCGCGCGCCGGCGTCGACACCTCGGCATAGCAGTGGTCGCACGCCGGCGATACCTTGGTGCAGCCAATCCAGGGGTTGAACGTGGCGTCGGTCCACTCGATTTTGGTGCTCTCGCTCATGCTACGATCCTTGTCAGCCTTTGGAGATAGTCATGAATCGCCTTACCGAATACCGTGGGTTCGCGATCAACGCTGATCTGGTTAGCACCTCCGAGGACATGTTCGATGTCTGGTTCCAGATCGAAGGTCCGATGAAGCCGCCGGGCGCCGCAGCATTCGGCAAGCGAATCAAGGTCCATGGCGGCCCGTTCTCCCGTCGCTGGGCGCATCTGGTCGCGGAAGTGGCGGGCAGAGCTGCGGTGGACGTTATTCTGGGCGTCTAGGAAAAGGCACATACCGCGATCCACATCCGGCTTTCTACTCACCCCGTCCCCATCATTCACTAGAATTCTGCGAAACCAACCAGGGAGACGGCCTTGGGCGAGCGCATGGCATGGGTATCCGAGGAATATCGTGGGATGTACGTCCATGTCATGACCTTCTGGATTGTTGGCATCCCAGGCGCCAGGCCGCCGCCTGGCCAGAAATGGGGGTATGTAGTCGAAATCCGATACACAGCCG
>NZ_BAAILO010000129.1:0-13431 GCF_054589115.1 Cupriavidus sp. 8B
TCTGGCTATCTCAGGCACGTTTGCTCGTACGCCGATTGACCAATGCCTGAATTTGTCCTCACCCTCTTTACGAGTAAAGAAAAGTGACATCTCACAGGTTCTAAAACGGCCAGCACCGTACAGCCGCGACAGCAGCTAGGAGCGCTAAAACACCGCCCACTCACGCTATTCAGCATCAGCAGCTAGAAGCATGAAAACCCCGCCCAGCAAGCGCCAAAACCCGCGTCAGCGGGCTACAAGCCGTACACATCGCACACTTCCCCCAACCTACAATTCCTCCTCCAAGCTCAACAGACTTTGCGAACAAATCAGCGGAACGGGACACTGGCTAGCCAGGCGTGCCGCTGCCCACCTCCGCACGCTCGCCAATCAGCGCGAGCTTGCGTGAGCCGGCAAAGATGTCGCTGGGTTTGAGCCCGAATACCTGCCGGATGGAATGGCTGAAGTGGGTGGAGTCGGGGTAGCCGGTATCCAGCGCCACATGGGCCAGGTTGGAGTCCTGGGTGACGTAGTGCAGCAGGCTGCGGGCACGCTTCCAGGTACGAAAGCTGCGAAACGGCGTGCCGACGTCTTCCTTGAACAGGTGCAGGAAGCGCGAGAAGGACAGATGGGCCGACGCGGCGCATGACTCGGCCGTGGCCGTGGCCGACGGCGCGTTGCGGATGCGCTGCACCACGGCCTCAATGCGCGGATCCAGCCGGCGCGGCGCCAGTCTCTCGCCAAAGAAGATCTGGTCGAAGCTGTCCGCCTGCAGTTCCAGCTCGCGCCCACGCGCGCTCAGGTAGGCATGCGCCTGGCGCACGTGGCGCACAAAGGCCGGATCGTCCACCGCCCCTGCCCGCTCGCGTATCACCGCTGGCAGGCGCGCAAGGTCGATGCTCTCCGCCTCCAGGGCCAGGTCGCAGATCATGCGGTCGTCGCAAGCCACCGAGTGCGGCGTGTACGCCGGCACCACCGCCAGTTCCGTGGATTCCCAGGGCCCGTCGTCAAATCGGATGCGAATGGGTGCGCGCAAAGACACATAGATCAACAGCCCGCCCATGGTGCGGACCGAAGGGGCGCCAAGCAGGCCGGCGTAGAACAGCCGGTCAGGCGTGAGCCACATCACCCGGCCGGCTCCGTCCCGGGCGCAAGGCGCCACGGTCGTCGCTGGCGGGCACGCAATGCCTTGTGCTTGCATCTGCATGTCCTTGTCTCCTGCTGGCGCAGTCTGCGCACCGGTGGGTGCGTCGCCAGGCCTGCTAGTTATGTGGTCTCGGTGCGCCAGCCATGATGCGATGCAAAAAAACGACGCAAAAAACAGCATAGCCGGAGCTACCGGCTACGTCTTGCGTCAGGTGGCTATGCCGGCCACGGGTGGTCCGGTGCTCAGCCCTCGCCGTGGTGCTCGCCGTAGTGCTCGCGATAGCGCTGGCGCAACGCGAACTTCTGGATCTTCCCGGTGGAGGTGGCCGGCAATGCCGCCAGCACCACCACCGCCTTAGGCACCTCGAAGCCGCCCAGGTGGGCCTTGCAGTGCGCGCCCAGTTCATCCTCCTCCACCCGTGTGCCGGGCTTCAGGGTCACGAAGGCCGTGACCGCCTCGCCCCAGCGCGCATGCGGCAGCCCGACCACCGCCGCATTGGCCACGGCGGCGTGGCGCAGCAGCACCTCCTCGACCTTGATCGAGGGCACGTTTTCGCCTCCGCTCTTGATCATGTCCTTGATGCGGTCAAGGAACAGCAGCTGGCCATCCTCGTCCAGCACGCCGAGATCGCCGGAGTGATGCCAGCCAAAGCGCTGCACGCGGGCGGTAGCCTCGGGATCCTTGTAATAGCCCAGCATCACGTTAGGTCCGCGAAACACGATCTCGCCGGGCTCGCCCGGGCCGAGCAGCCGGCCGTCGTCGCCCATCACCGCCACCTCGTTGACCACCGTGCCCACGCCCCAGTAGGCGCCAAAGCGCTTGCGCTGCTCCTCGGCCTCGAAGATGGTGGCCGCCGGGTACATCTCGGTCTGGCCCGAGCACAGGATGAAGTTGGGGCAGAACGCGTCGAGCAGGCGCAGCAGCAGGTTCTTGGGCAACGGCGCCATGCCGTAGATGCACAGCCGCACGCTGGAGAGGTCAGTCGCGGCGAACTGCGGGTGCTCCAGCATGGCCCGGTACATCATCGGCAGCGCCACCACCACGGTGACGCGGTGCCGCGCCAGGTCCGCCAGCACCCGGGCCGGATCGAAGCCGCGCCCCACCACCACGGAGTGTCCGCCCAGCAGCGCGCTCATGGTATTGCCGTGCTGCGCGCAGTGGAACATCGGCAGCAGGCAGGTAAAGACTTCCCGCGCCGTCCCGCAGCCGGTATCGACGAGGTTGGCCGACAGCACCGAGTGCACCGAGGCGTGCGAGTGCATCACGCCCTTTTGCGGGCCGGTGGTGCCGCTGGTGTACATGATCTGCGCCAGCTGGCCGCTGGCGATGTCCACATCCGGCAGCGTGGCCGGCTGGCCGGCCAGCGCGTTGGCATACCTGGTCACGGCCAGCCCGGCCGTCTCACCCGCTACCTCGCCCGCCGGCTCCAGCAGCACGACGGGAATGCGCGACGCTGCGACCAGTTCGCCAATGCCCGGCCGCGCCAGCACGGATGCGTCCGCCACCAGGCGCGTCACCTCCGCGTGTTCCAGGATGTACCGGATCGCGTCCGGCGCCAGCGCCGTATTGATCGGCACCCACACCATGCCGGCCTTCTGGATGCCCAGCACTGCCACGATCATGTCGATCGAGTTGTTGCACAGCATGCCGACGCGCTCGGCGCTGCGCATGCCTTGGGCCAGCAGGTAGTGGGCAAACTGGTTGGTGGCGGCGTCCAGCGCCGCATAGGTCAGGCTGTGCTCGCCCTCGATCAAGGCCGTGCGGGCGCCGAAGCGCCGGGCCGAGCGGTGGATCACGTCGCCAAGGGCGATGCGCCCGATGCGCTCGCGCGCCTGTTCCGTTGCTGTGCTCATCTGTGTCTCCAAAGTGTCTCCGAATGTGGATTGCCGTTGCTCCCGCTCAGTTCATCTTGGGCGGCGGCAGCAGCTCGCTGGCCGGAATCCACTTGTCGCCCGCTACCTTCATGATGCGGATGCGGTCGTTGCTCAGGCGGTTGCTGGCGGAGACATTGAAGCCCGGGTTGCCCAGCGCGTCGGGCGGCAGCTTGGTCGATTCCATGGCGGCGTTGAACGTCTCGGCGGTCAGGTTGCGTCCGGCCTTGTCGGCAAGAGCCGCGAAGGTGACATAGGCGTAGTAGCTGAACATCGAATACACGCCCGGGTCTTCATTGAAGCGCTTCTTGTACGCGGCGCTCCACTGCCGCACAGCCGGGTTTGGATCATCGGCATAGGGCAGCATGGTGAAGGCCGCGGCGTGGACACCGTCCAGCGCCTTGCCGCCGAGCAGCGGCACCTGGTGCGCGTAGTTGGCCGAGGTCCCCGCGAAGACCGGGTTGAAGCCGATCTTGCGCGCTTCCTGCACCGACGCGATGTACTCGCGCATGGTGGAAGCATTGAACACCAGGTCACAGTTGGCCGCCTTGAGTCGCGCCATCTGCGAGGAGAAATCGGTGGCCCCGCGCTTGTACGAGACCTTTTCCACCAGGGTCATGTTCCTGGTCTTGAGATAGGCCTGAGCGCCTTCCAGCGACTCCCGCCCGTAGTCGTCGTCCTGGTACAGCATGCCAACCCGCTGGTAGGGCTTCTGCTTGAGGAAGTAGTCCATGATGGTGGTGGACATCAGGAAGTTGGACGGCCCCAGCGCGATCTTGTACGGGCTGGCCGGCTCGTACATATCGCGCGCCGCGCTTTGCGGCATGAAATTGAACACCTTGCTCTGCAGCAGGAACGGCAGCGTGGCCATATTGGGCGCGGTGCCCAGGTGGCCGATGATGGCGAACACGCCATCCTGCGTGACCAGCTTCTGCGCGGCCAGCACGGCCCGCTTGGGCTCGTAGCCGTTGTCTTCCACCACCACCCGCAGCTTGCGGCCCTGCACGCCGCCGCGGGCGTTGATTTCTTCCACGGCCATGGTCATGCCATTGCGCGACTCCTTGCCATAGTTGACGATCGGCCCGGACATATCGGTGATCAGGCCGAGCACGATTTCCTTGTCGGTGACGCCGCGCGCCTGCGCGATCGCGCCGGCGCTGAGCGCGAGCGCAATGGCGGCGATGGTGGTCTTCAAGATCATGGTTGTCTCCTTGTCTTATCGGTTTGTTGCTTTATTGCTCTATTGGTGGATTGCCTTGGCTTCAATGCACGCTCTGTGGCGGCTTGGGTCCCGACTGGATCCTGCTTGGCACGGACCGCGGGTCCGGCGGTAATGAGATGGGCGCATTGCTCTGTGCCTGGCCGCCCAGGCCCACGGCATCGGCCACGGGTGTCGGTGCCGACCAGTCGGACAAGCGCTGCCCGCCCCGCGCCAGCGCCGCCAGCAAGGGGGAGATGTCCCAGTAGTCGTAAGCATTGCCGCGCAGGCGGGCGTAGCGCTCCAGCCCGGCTTTGATGCGAGGCAGGCCAATGCTGTCCGCCTGCCACACCGGGCCACCGAGATAATCGGGAAAGCCATAGCCGGCGGTCCACACCATGTCGATGTCGCCGGGCCGGCAGGCCACGCCCTCCTCCAGCAGCTTGGCGGCCTCGTTGATCAGCGGAAACATCAGGCGCTCGACAATCTCGGCGTCGGCAATGTCCGTGCGGCGGACGATGCCGTGCGCACGGCCCAGCGCGGCGCAGATGCGCTCGGCCTCCGGGTCCGCCACCGGCTCGCCGTCCGGGTAGCGGTAGTAGCCAGCGCCGCTCTTGCAGCCGAGCCGCCCGAGCATGAACAAGGTGCGCACCACCGCGCGATAAGCAGGGTCAGGCGGCAGGCCGCCGGCCTTGCCATACTCCAGCACGATCTTGGCACCCGTGTCGATCCCGGCCAGGTCCAGCATGCGGCACGGGCCCATCGCCATGCCGTAAGCCTGCATCACCGCATCCAGCCGCGCCGGGCTCACGCCTTCCATCAACAGGAACTCGCTCTCGCGCAGGTAGGCTTCGGCCATGCGATTGCCGATAAAGCCGAAGCACACGCCCGTCACCACCGCCACTTTGCCGAGCCGCCGGGCCAGGTGCATGGCTGTCACCAGCACATCCGGCGCGGTGGCGCTGCCGCGCACCACCTCGATCAGCCGCCCGCCATTGGCCGGATTACGGAAATGCAGGCCGGCGAAATCGTCCGGCCGGCCGCTGGCCTCGGCCAATACCTCCACGTCCAGCGTGGAGGTATTGGTGGCAATGATCGCGCCGGGCTTGCAGATGTGGCCGAGGCGGGCGCACACCTGCTGCTTGAGCGCCATGTCCTCCACCACCGCCTCGATCACCAGCTCGCAGCCAGCCAGCGCGCCATAGTCCAGCGTGCCGGCAATCAGGCCCATGCGCCTGGCCACCTGATCGGGCCGCAGCCGCCCGGCCGCGGCGCTGGCCTCGTACTGGGCGCGCACGGACGCCAGGCCCTTGGCCAGCGCGGCGTCGCTGGCTTCAACCAGCGTCACCGGCAAGCCGGCGTCCGCCAGGCTCATGGCGATGCGCCTGCCCATGGTGCCGGCGCCCACCACGCCGGCGGTATGCAGCGCACGCGGCGCGATTCCCGAAGGCACGCCGGGCACGCGGGCCGCCTGCCGTTCGGCAAAGAACAGGTGGCGCAGCGCTCGCGATTCCGGCGACGCCACGCAGGCGGCAAGCAAGCCGGCCTCTACCGCCTCGCCCTCGGCGAACGGCAAGGTTGCCGCCGCCTGCACCGCTTGCACGATGGCCGCTGCGGCCGGATAGCGCGCGCGCTCATGCGTGGCGTGCCGCAGGGCCTGCGCGAAAAAGTCCGCCGGGAGGCCGGCAACCGGCACGGACAGCGCGGACAGCCGGCGCGGCGGCGCCGGCCTTTCCAGCAGGTCTTCCAGGAAATTAAGGCCCACGGCCAGCGGCTCGCCCGGTGTCAGCGCATCGACGATGCCGGCGGCCAGCGCCGCCTCGGCGTCAAGCATGCGACCGCTCAGCATCAGGTCCAGCGCCAGGGCCGCCCCGCAGGCGCGCGGCAGCCGCTGGGAGCCCAGCGAGCCGGGCAGCAGCCCCAGCTTGATCTCGGGCAGCCCGACCCGCGTGCCAGGCAGGGCCACCCGGTAATGGCACGCCAGCGCCAGTTCCAGCCCGCCGCCGAGCGCGGTGCCGTGCAGCACGGCCACCACCAGCCGCTCGCTGGCTTCGATCCGGGCCAGGATGCGGTTGTAAGGCGCGGCCGTGAAATCCGGCGCGCCGAACTGGGCGATGTCGCCGCCCGCCACAAAGGTCCGGCCCGCGCACCAGATCAGCAAGCCATCGAGCGAGGGATCGGCCTCGAAGGCGGCCAACTGCGCATCCAGGCCCGCCACCGTGGCCACCGACAGCGCGTTCACCGGCGGATGATCGATGCACAGCAGGCCGATCCGGCCATGCCGGACCAGGCTGACGGGGGCGGTGTTTCCTGCGTGGCTCATGGCGCCTCCTGTTTCGGGGCCGCTTACGGATTGCGGATCGCGGTTAGCGCTCAGGCCACCTTGGCCAGGTACATCGACTCGATCAGCGCGCTGTACTTGTCGTTGACCAGCTTGCGCTTGAGCTTCATGGTCGGCGTCAGCTCCTCGTCCTCGGCGCCAAGGCGGGTCTCGATCAGCCGGAATGCCTTGATCTGCTCGACCCGCGCGAACTGCTTGTTGACCTTGTCGATCTCCTGCCCCACCAGCGCGATCACCTCCTTGCTGCGGCACAGCGACCCGTAGTCGGAAAAATGCACGTCGTGCTCCTGCGCCCACTGCTCCACGTTGTCCTGGTCGATCATCACCAGGCAGCTCAGGTAGGGACGGCGGTCGCCGATCACCACGGCGTCTGTCACATAGGGGCTGAACTTGAGCTGGTTCTCCCACTCGGACGGCGTGACGTTCTTGCCGCCGGCGGTGATGATCAGGTCCTTCATGCGGTCGGTGATATAGAAATAACCTTGCTCGTCCACCCGGCCTACGTCGCCGGTGCGCAGCCAGCCGTCGGACATGGTCTCGGCGGTCTTGGCCGGCAGGTTCAGGTAGCCCATGAAGACCTGCGGGCCCCGCACCAGCAGCTCGCCTTCATGCGAGACCTTCACCTCGGTATGCGGCAAGGCAATGCCGATGCTGCCCGGGCGCATCCGGCCCGGCGGGTTGCAGGTGGCCGCGCCGGTGATCTCGGTCATGCCCCATAGCTCGTGCAGCACGATGCCCAGCGCCATATACCAGCGGATCAGGTCGGGCGAGATCGGCGCCGCGCCGGTCACCGCCAGCTGCACGCGGTTCAGGCCCATCATGCGGCGTACGTTGCCCAGCACCAGCGTATCGGCCAGCCAGAGCTTCAGGCGGGCGCCCAGCGGCAGCGCCCTCGCCTGCCCGTCCTCGTGCACGCGGGCCCGCCCGGCGGCCAGCGCCCAGTCATAGGCCCAGCGCTGCAGGCGGGTGGCTTCCCGGACCGCGATGGTCACGCTGGAATAGAGCTTCTCCCAGACGCGCGGGACCGCCAGGAAGGCATCGGGCTGGATCTCGCGGATATTGTCGAAGATGGTGTCGGGGTTCTCGACGAAGTTGACGACGGCGCCGGACAGGATCGAGTAGTACTCGCCAAAGATCCGCTCCGAGACGTGGCATAGCGGCAGGAAGGCCATGCGCTCGCCGATGGTGGTGGCGGGCAGGAACTCGCGCAGCGTCAGGCAGCTGCGCAACACATTGCGGTGCGACAGCATCGCGCCCTTGGGCCGTCCCGTGGTGCCGGACGTATAAACCAGCACGGCCAGCGCATCGGCGCTGCCGGCGGCCAACCGCGCCTGCACCAGTCCCGGCTGCCGCGCCCGCGTTTGCCTGCCGAGCGCCAGCAGCGCGTCGAAGCTGAGCACGTCTGGGTCATCGAAGCCCGCCAGCCCTTCCATGTCGTATACGACCACCTTGCGCAGCCGGGGCAGGCGCTCGCGCACCTCCAGGTACTTGTCGAGTTGCTCCTCGTTCTCGACGAAGAGCATGACGCTGCCCGAGTCGTGGCACAGGTACTCCACCTGCGAGGGCGAATCGGTGGGATAGATACCGCTGACCACGGCGCCGGCCGTCAGCGCGCCGAGGTCGCTCCACACCCATTCCCGGTTGGTATTGGACAGCACCGATACCACCTCGCCCGCCTGCAGGCCCAGTTCGGCAAGGCCGGCGGCGACGTCTGCCACGATCTCGCCCACTTCGCGCCAGCGGTAGCTGCGCCAGACCCCGAGCTCCTTTTGCCGCATCATCACGGCGTCGCCGCGCTGGATCACGGCGTGCCAGAACATTTGCGGCAAGGTCTCGAATGCCGCATCGGAAAGGGGCTGCATGGTGTGTGCTGTCGCCATTGCCATGGATTGCTCTCAATCTGGTGATCGTTTGGGGACCCGATGCCCCGATGCGCTGATGCCTTAGCGCCAGGTCTTGCGCTTTTTCCAGCGGCGCTCGCCGCGTACGCCGCTGTCCTTCATGCCGAGATAGAATTCCTTGATATCGTCCTTCTCGCGCAGCACGGCGCAGGTGTCCTCGGCCACGATGCGGCCGTTCTCCAGCACGTAGCCGTAGTCCGCCGCGTTGAGCGCCATGTTGGCGTTCTGCTCCACCAGCAGGATGGTGGTGCCGCGCTCGCGGTTGATGCGCACCACGATCTCGAAGATGTCCTTGGTGAGCTTGGGCGACAGGCCCAGGCTGGGCTCGTCGAGCAGGATCAGCTCGGGTGCCGCCATCAGCGCGCGCGAGATCGCCAGCATCTGCTGCTGGCCGCCCGAGAGCAGTCCTGCGTCCTGCGCGGCGCGCTCGCGCAGCACCGGGAAGTAGCCGTAGACCATCTCCATGTCGCGCGCCACGCCGTCGCGGTCCCGCCGCGTATAGGCCCCCATCAGCAGGTTGTCGCGCACCGATAGCAGCGGAAATACCTCCCGCCCCTCGGGCACATGGCTCAGGCCCCGCCGCACGATGTGCGCCGGGTCCATCGCGGCGATGCTCTCGCCCTTGAACGCGATGCTGCCGCGGGTCGGGTCGAGCACGCCGGAAATGGTCTTGAGGATGGTGGTCTTGCCGGCGCCGTTGGCCCCCAGCACGGTGGCGATGCTGCCGCGCTGCACGGCAAGGCTCACGCCCCGGATCGCCTTGACGGGGCCGTAAGCGCTTTCCACGTTGGCCAGCGCCAGCACGGGCGTGTCCTGGATTTCGCGCATCTTGTCAGCGCCTTCCATCAGGTTCATGCCGCCCTCCGCAATGAGGCCACATCGTCCACCGTGCCCAGATAGGCTTCGATCACGCCGGGATGCGCCTGCACCTCCGCCGGCGTGCCCTGCGCCAGCACCTGGCCCTGGTTCATCGCCAGTACCCGGTCCGACACGCGCGACACCAGGCTCATGTCGTGCTCCACCATCAACACGGTGATGCCCAGCTCGCTCTGGATATCGCGGATCCACCAGGCCATGTCCTCGGTCTCTTCCACGTTCAGCCCGGAGGATGGTTCATCCAGCAGCAGCAAGCGCGGGCTGCTGCACAAGGCCCGCGCCAGCTCCACCACCTTGCGCACGCCGTAGGGCAGGCCCGCCACCAGCGCATCGCGGTGCGCCTGCAGGTCCAGCAGTTCGATCATTTCCTCGGCCTTGTGGCGCGCCGCCAGTTCCGAGCGGCGCGCGGCGGGCGAAAACAGCAGGTCGGCCCAGAAGCCCGCGGCCCGATGCGTGTGGTGGCCGATCAGCAGGTTCTGCAGCACCGTGGCGTGCTCGAACAGCTCGATATTCTGGAAGGTGCGCGCGATGCCCTGAGCGGCGATCGCGTGCGGCGGCAACTGCGTCAGCACGCTGCCCTGCCACAGGATTTCCCCGCTGGTAGGCGGATAGATGCGGCTGATCAGGTTGAACACCGTGGTCTTGCCGGCCCCGTTGGGCCCGATCAGCGTAAAGACCTCGCCGCGCCGCACATCGAAGCTCACGCCGCCCAGTGCCAGCACGCCGCCAAAGCGGACCGACAGGTCGCGCACGCTGAGTAGAGTATCTGTCATGGCGGCGGTCCTTATTTCAGGCGCTCGGAGCGCTGGAAAGCCTTCTGGCGGCGGAACATGCCCTGCCGGTAGAAGGGAAACAGCTCCAGGTACGTGCGGATCTTGCACCAGCGCCCATACAGCCCCATCGGCTCGAACAGCACAAACGCCATCAGCACCAGCCCGTACACCAGCGCCTGCAGGCCGCTCGCCTGCGCAATGGCCGGCGGCAGGAAATCCTTGGCCAGCACGATCATCTGCGGCATGACGATCAGGAAGATCGCGCCAAGAAAGGCGCCATGCACCGAACCCAGCCCGCCCACCACCACCAGCAGCAACAAATCGATCGACTGGGCGATGCCGAACTGCTCGGGCGAGAGATAGCGCAGCTTGTGGGCATACAGGGCGCCCGCGATGCCAACCAGCGCGGCGGACAGCGCAAACGACAAGGTCTTGTAGCGCGCCAGGTGGATCCCCATGCTCTGCGCCGAGATCTCCGAGTCCCGGATGGCGATGAAGGCCCGCCCCGTGGCGCTGCGCAGCAGGTTGAGCACGGCCAGCGTGACCAGCAGGCAAACCGCGAGCGACAGGTAGTAGAACGCCACCGGCCCGTCCAGGACATAGCCCCACAGTTGCGGCGCGGCTACCGGCAGGCCGGCGTTGCCGCCGGTCACGCTCTCCCAGCGCGCCAGCACTTCCTCGACGATCAGGCCAAAGGCCAGCGTGGCAATGGCCAGGTAGATGCCCTTGACGCGCAGCGCCGGCAGCCCCACCACCACGCCCGCCAGCGCCGACAGCGCTGCCGCGGCCAGCAAGGCCGGCACAAAGGGCACGCCGTGGCCGGTCAGCCACGCCTGCGTATAGGCGCCCACGCCTAGGAAGGCCGCGTGGCCGATCGACAGCAGCCCTGTGTAGCCGGACAGCACCATCAGGCCCAGGCCCGCAATGGCATAGATCAGCACAAAGCCAAGCTGCGCGATCCAGTAGCTGCTGGCCCAGCCCGGCGCGATCAGCAGGCAAACCAGCAGCAAGCCGTACCAGAACACATGGCCGGGGTGCCTGGCCAGGCGCAGATCCTGGCGATAGTCGGTCTTGAAGAGGAATCGCATCGCGTCTCTACACCTTTTTACGCAGGTTCTCGCCGAACAGGCCGTTCGGCTTGACCACCAGCATGATCAGCACCACGACATAGGCCGCGACGTCCTTGAAGCCCTCCGGCAGGTAGAAGCCCGCCAGCGACTCCACCACCCCGATCACCAGCCCGCCCACGATCGCGCCCGGCAGGCTGCCGAAGCCGCCCACCACCGCTGCGGGGAAGGCCTTGAGGCCGAGCATGCCCATGCTGGCATGGACAAACGTGATGGGCGCCAGCAACAGGCCCGCTATCGCGGCCACCGACGCCGACAGGCCCCAAACCAGCCCGTTCAGCCGCCGCACCGGAATGCCCATGTAATAGGCAGCAAGCTGGTTCTGCGAGCTGGCCTGCATCGCCACGCCGATGCGGCTGTAGCGGAACACCAGGTAAAGCACCACGCAAAGCGCGGCGGTGACGCCGATCACCGCCACCTGCTCCACGCTCAGCACCATCCCGCCGGTGCGCCACACCATGCCCTGGTAAGGCACCGGCAAGGTATGCGTGCCGGCGCCGATGCCCGGCACCATGGTGATGAGGCCGCGCATCACGTAGCCCATGCCGATGGTCAGCATCACCACGGTGAACTGCGGCTGGCCCAGGATGGGGCGAATCGCCAGGCGCTCGACCAGCATGCCGAAGCCGGCCATGCCCGCCACCGTCAACGGCACGGCAAGGACCAGCGGCAACCCAAGCATGGTCAGCACCACGCCGGCGAAGGCGCCCAGCATCATGAACTCGCCCTGGGCAAAGTTCACCGTCTCGGTGGCCTTGTAGATGAGGACGAAGCCCAGGGCAATCAGCGCGTAGATGCAGCCCAGCGCGATCCCCGAGATCGTCAATTGCAGGATCTCCAATCTTGTCTCCTGTGCCGCCCGTCCCCTTGCCGCGCACGGCGTGCGGGCGGCCGGGGTCGATCTCGGTATTGGGTGGGTCAAGCGCGCACGATGGCAGCGGTTGCAGCTGGTGCCGTCGTGCGCTTCGCCGTGTTGGCACTGGTGCCGCTGTTGCCTCTGGTGCCACTGGTGCCACTGGTGCCACCGTAACAAAACTACCGGGGTGGCTCTTGTGTGGACTGGCTGTATATGGACTGGGGATTACCCATGGTTGGCGCGGCTGGTGCCGTTCGCCGCCAGGGGATCAGCGGCGCGCCAGCACCACCGCAAGCTCGAATGCGCCACTGGGATGCGCCACAGCGCTGAACGGCGGCTTGGGCCAATCCCACAACCGGGCGGGGAACAGCGCACGCATGGCATTGATGTCACAGTGATACGGCGGCCCTTCCACCATGCCCTGGCCAGCGCTGTCGCGGCGCATCTGCATGAACAAGGCGAACAGGCGCCCGCCGGGACGCAGCCAGGCATGCAGCTGGGCGGCATAACGGGTCCAGAGGTCGGGATGCAGCGCGCACAGGCAGGTCTGCTCATAGACGGCGTCCACTGGCGCCGCCGGCTGCCATTGCAGGACGTCTGCCTCCTCCAGGTCCGCCTGCAGTTCCTCCCGTTCGAGCCGGGCAAGCGTCCGCGCAAGTGCCCCGGGGGCGTAGTCGATGCCGCTCACCTGCGCGCCATGCCCGGCCAGCGCGGCTACCTCCCATCCACCGCCGCAGCCAGGCACGACCACCCGCTCCCCTGCCTGGATCGCGCCTTGCGCCAGCCAGGCTTGCAGTTGCGGGCTAGCGGCTTCGCGCTCCCACGGGGTCTGCCCGGACTCGAAACGAGACTGCCAGAAGTCCATTGTCGGTCCTGCCATTGGGTGCTCCTCTGCGTTTTTATGAAATTTCCCGGGCGAGTTCAGAAGTTTCCGGTTCGGCGGGCGACTGACTCTTGTGCTTTGCTGGCTTGCTCGCTGTTTCTTTGATCGGCGATGGCTCTTGCACCCAACAGCCGTACGACATCCCCCTGCGGGGGCTGCCGGTCACTCTTCTTTGCGCGGCAAAGAAGACTAACGAGAAGAAAGCCGCCCTGCCGGGAGCAGAGCAATAAGGCTTTCGAATCTCGGTGGATTCGTCGTACGGCCCAGAGTGCCGGCTGGCTTCTGCCGGTACCGGCTTGACCGGCCACGAACCTGCCAGCCTCCGGGATTCACGGTGGGGCCCCCGGTAGCGGACATCGCTTGCTTCAAGCCGTCTGTCGCTCGCGGAGTGGCTGGCCACGAAGTTGCAAGCGCACCGGTTCCGTCGTGGGCGCGGTGGCACCGGGTTGATAAGCCCGAGACCATGGCCACCGCGCCCG
>NZ_BAAILO010000129.1:13581-49800 GCF_054589115.1 Cupriavidus sp. 8B
GGTAACGGCAGATGGGCGAATGGGCAAGGATTCCGCTACCGGGGGCCCCACCACGCATCTCGGAAACCAGCAGATTCGTGGCCGGTCAAGCCGATACCGGCAGATGCCAGCAGAACCGCCGGCGGTACGACGAAACCAGCGCCCCTAGCCCCCGCGATGGCTCTGCCCCCGGCAGGGTCGGCTTTCTTCTCGTTAGTCTTCTTTGCCGACGCAAAGAAGAGTGACCGGCGTCCCCCGCAGGGGGATGTCGTACGGCTGTCGGGTCCAAACGCCAACGCCGTTCAAGAAACCACCACGCCCCCCCAGCCATGGATCACACGCCCCCCTTACCCCAATTCCATCTCCCTCAACCGCACCTTCAACACCTTCCCCGTCGGATTGCGCGGCAATGCCTTCACTACCCGCAACGCACGCGGCAGCTTGTAGCGCGCCAGCCTTGGCTCCGCAAAGGCCTGCAATTCCTCCAGCGTCAGGCCCGAGCCCGGCTTGAGCGCCACCACGGCTATCACGTGCTCGCCCCAGCGTTCGTCGGGCGAGCCGATCACGGCGACTTCGGCGATGGCCGGGTGTTCGTACAGCACGCTTTCGACTTCGGCCGGGTAGACGTTCTCGCCACCGGTGATGACCATGTCCTTGAGGCGGTCGCAGACGTAGTAGAAGCCTTCCTCGTCGGCATAGCCAACGTCGCCGGTGCGGAACCACCCGCCTTCGTAGAAAGCGCCGGCCGTGGCGTCCGGGCGGTTCCAGTAGCCTTTCATGATGTTGCCGCCGCGCGCGCAGATTTCGCCGCGCGCCTGGGGCTCGGTCAGTGGCTTGCCGTCGAAATCGCGGATGCAGACCTCGGTCATCATGGCCGGCGTGCCGCAGGAGCCGAGCTTGTCCTGCGCGCGTTCCGGGGCGAGGAAGGTGGTCGCGGCGGCGGTCTCGGTCAGGCCGTAGCCCTGGTTGACCGGGATGCCGCGCCCGGCGAACAGGCGCAGCAGCGGCTCGGGCATGGGTGCCCCGCCGACCGAAATGGTTCGCAGGCTGGACAGGTCCGCCCGCGTGAAATCCGGGTGCTGGCTGACAAACAGCAGCATGGCGGGCACCGCGAAGCTGACCGTCACGCGGTGCTCGGCCACCGCCTGCATCACCCCGGCCGCATCGAAGCTGCGTTGCAGCACGAGATGGCCGCCTGCCATCAGGATGGGCAGGCAAACGCAGCACATGCCGCCGACGTGGAACAGGGGCGCGAAGTTGAGCGCGACATCGGTGCTGGCGAGGTCGCTCAGCATCATCACGTTGAGGTTGTTGGCCCAGAAGTTGCCGTGCGTGAGCATGGCGCCCTTGGGGTGGCCGGTGGTGCCCGAGGTGTACATCACCGCGGCCACTTCATCCGGATGGGTGGGCACGGCCGGCAGCGCGGCGCCGGCTTGCGCCATCAGGGGCAGCAGGTCCTCCCAGCCCGGCGCGTCGGCGCGGCGCAGGTAGCGCTGGCATTCCAGCGTAGGGCGGACCTCATCGATCAACGCGGCATAGTCCTCGTCGGCGAACAGCGTATGCACGCCGGCATCGTTGAGGATAAAGGCCAGTTCCGGCCCGGTGAGCCGGAAATTGAGCGGCACGAAGATGGCGCCCAGCCAGCCGCAGGCAAACTGCGTCACCAGGAACAGCGGATCGTTCAGGCCAAGGTAGCCCACGCGCTGGCCGCGTCCGACGCCGCCTGCGGCCAGCACTGCGGCCATCTTTTCGGCGTCCGCCACCAGTTCGGCATAGGTCCACGTCTGCCCCGCGCAGGTCAGCGCGGGGCGTTGGGGGCTGCGCGCGGCGCGGCGGCACAGCCATTGCGCCATGCCTAGCGCGAGGAAGGCCGCATTGTCGCCGGCGCCGGCCGGCTGGGTGGACGATGTTGCCGACGATGCTTTGTTCATAGGCCGATCCCTTATTCAGTCGTTGCAGACTCTGCCAGCGCGCGCCGCGCTGGTTGTTTACTTGCCAGTCCAGACCGGCTTGCGCTTCTCGTTGAAGGCGGCCAGGCCTTCGCGCGCGTCTTCGGTCATCGCCAGCAGCGCGATCTGGCTTTCGGTATAAGCGATCCCTTCCGTAAAGCTCATCGACGCCATGGCCTGCATGGCGTACTTGCCGCGCCGGATCGCGGTGGGCGACTTGTCGGCCACGCGGGCGACCAGCCATTCGGTGCGTGCGTCCAGCTCGCCCGGTGCGGCCAGGTGGTTGACCAGGCCGGCGGTCTTGGCCTCGGCGGCGGAAAACGGCTCGCCGCTGATGCACCATTCGCGCACCAGCCGGGGCGGCGCCAGCGTCTGCAGCAGGCTCAGCACCTGCATCGGGAATACGCCCACCTTGACCTCCGGCAGGCCAAACAAGGCACTGTCGGCGGCCACGGCCATGTCGGTCATGCACAGCAGGCCCATGCCGCCGGCCATGCAGGTGCCATTGATGCGCGCAATGCTGGGCAGCGTGGCTTGCTGGGATTCACGCAGCATGTCGGCATAGTCCACATTGGGCTGCGAGAGGTCGAAGGCAAAACCCTTGCCCGGCTGCAGGTCGCCACCGGCGCAGAATGCCTTGTCGCCGGCGCCGGTCAGCACGATGGCGCGGATGGCGGGGTCGGCGTGCGCCGCGCGGTAGCCCGCACGGATGCCGGCCACGACTTCCTTGTTGATGGCGTTGCGCTTGTCTGGCCGGTTGATTGTGATCCAGAACGCGGCGCCGCGTTTTTCATGGAGGACGGCTGGGGTTTCCGATTCGCTCATGGTGCTCCGCCGGGTAGGCTTTGTCTGTGTTGGGAAAAGGCTCAATGGGCTCAGGCGGCGGCCTTTACCGGTTCCGCCGGCGGCGCCTCGAACTCAATCTCCACGATCACGCGCATGGCGGCGGCCTGGTCGCCGACCTGCACGTGCACGGCGCCAACCCGGCCGGCGGCCGGGGCCACGTGGATGTGCTCCATCTTCATGGCTTCCAGCGTCACCATGGGCTGGCCCGCCTCGACCTGGTCGCCGGTGGCCACCATCACGTTGACCACCCGGCCATTCATCGAGGCGCGCAGCTTGCCGTCGCCGGCTGCCTCGCCAGCCCTGGCGGCTGCGGCCCGCGTGTGGTCCTCGATGCGCAACGGCGTGCCTTGGTAGTGCAGCAGCAGCGTGCTGGCGTCGCGGTGGAAGGTGGCGCTCTCGACCAGGCCATCGCAGTTGAAACGTACCGAATGCTCGGTTAGCGCGATGGTCTCGAAGGTGAAGCGCGACTCACCCATGGCGACTTCGAAGCGATTGCCTCCGCCAAATGCCAGGCTGGCCTGATGCTCCGCGCCGTTGACGCGGAAGCGCAGCCCAATTGGCAGCGTGGGTGCCAGGCTCGCGGCTGGCGCGCCCGGCTGGCGCTCCGGCGAGGTTTCATACAGCAACAGCGCCGCCAGTGCCGCGGCGCGCTGGCGCAGCGCCGCATCGGGGCGCAATAACGCGTCCTGGTGCTGGCCGATAAAGGCAGTGGTGGCTTCTCCCGCGGCAAAGGCCGGATGGGCGAGGCAGCGGCCCAGGAACCCCTGGTTGGTGGTCACGCCGAGCGCCACCAGGTCTTCCAGGCCTCGCGACAGCTTGCGCCGCGCTTCGTCGCGGGTCCCGCCGTAGCTGATGAGCTTGGCGATCATCGAGTCGTAGTACGGTGGGATCGCGGCGCCGCTGGCCAGCGCATGCTCCACGCGCAAGGCGGACGGGGCCTGCCACAGCGCGATCTCGCCGCTTTGCGGCATAAAGCCTTGATCGGCGTCCTCGGCGCACAGCCGCACTTCGATGGCGTGGCCGGAAAAGCGTATGTCTTCCTGCGCAAGAGGCAGCGGCTCGCCTGCGGCGATCCGCAGTTGCAGCGCCACCAGGTCCAGGCCGGTGATGGCCTCGGTCACGGGGTGCTCCACCTGCAGCCGCGTGTTCATCTCCATGAAGTAGTAGTTGCCGTCGCGGTCGAGCAGGAATTCCAGCGTGCCGGCGCCTTCGTAGCCGATGGCCTTGACGGCCGCCACGGCGGTGGCGCCCATGCGGGCCCGCAGCTCGGGGCTGACCGCGGGGGACGGTGCCTCCTCGATCAGCTTCTGGTGGCGACGCTGCACCGAACAGTCGCGCTCGCCCAGATGGATGGCGTTGCCATACCGGTCCGCCAGGATCTGGATCTCGATATGGCGCGGTTCCACCACGGCCCGCTCCAGGATCACCTCCGGATCGCCGAAGGCGCCTTGCGCCTCCGAGCGCGCGCTGCGCAGCAGCTCGGCAAAGGCCCGCGCGTGCGGCACCAGCCGCATGCCCCGCCCGCCCCCGCCTGCCGTGGCCTTGATCATGACCGGAAAGCCGATGCGCGCAGCCTCGGCGCACAGGCGCGTTTCTTCCTGGTCTTCGCCCTGGTAGCCCGGGATGCACGGCACGTCCGCATCCATCATCAAGCGCTTGGCGCCGGCCTTGTTGCCCATGGCCAGGATGGACTCAGCCGACGGGCCGATAAATACCAGCCCCGCCTCGCGGCAGGCGCGGGCAAAGGCGGCATTCTCCGCCAGGAAGCCGTAGCCGGGATGTACCGCATCGGCGCCGCAACGCCGGGCCGCCGCGATGATGGCGTCGATGCGCAGATAGGACTGCGCCGGCTGTGCCTCGCCGATATAGACCGCCTGGTCGGCCTCCCGGACATGGCGCGCGCCGGCGTCGGCGCTGGAATATACCGCCACGGTGCGGTAGCCCAGCGCGGTGGCGCTGCGCATGACGCGCAAGGCGATTTCGCCCCGGTTGGCGATCAGGATCTTGTGGAATGGCGTGGGCTGCTTCATGGTGGCCTGGTCTGGTCTTTAATCTGCCGTAGCGCTTTGAACGCTTACTTCGCCTGGGGGAAGGTCCCCATGAACTTGCACAGGATCTGCATCATGACCTCGTCGGCGCCGCCGCCGATGGAGGTGAGCCGCCCGTCCCGGAAAATGCGCGAGATCGGGCTCTCCAGCACGTAACCCATGCCGCCCCAGAACTGGAGGCAGCGGTCAGCCACCTCGCGCGACAGCCGGCCGGCCTTGAGCTTGGCCATGGTGGCCAGGCGGGTGGCATCCTCGCCGCGCACCATCATCTCCACGGCGCGCCAGCACAGCGCGTGCAGGGCTTCCACTTCGGTCTGCAACTCGGCCAGCGTGTAGTGCACCCACTGGTTGTCCAGGATGGAGCGGCCAAACGCCTTGCGCTCGCGGGTGTATTCGATGGTGAGGTCGATCGCCTTGGCGCAGCGGCTGGCGGAGCTGAGCGCGCCCCACAGGCGCTCAACCTGGAATTGCTCCATCTGGTAGGTAAAGCCCATGCCCTCCTCGCCAATGCGATAGCGCTGCGGCACGCGCACGTCATCGAAGTACAGCTGCGCGGTGTCGGACGAGTCCATGCCGATCTTGCGGATCTTCTTGGCCACCGAGACGCCGCGCGTTTTCATCGGCACCACGATCAGCGTCTTGTTGCGGTGCGGGGCGCCATCCGAGGTGTTGGCCAGCACGCAGCAGAAGTCCGCCTGGGTGCCGTTGGTGGTCCACATCTTGCCGCCGTTGATGATGTAGTCGTCGCCGTCGCGCCGTGCGGTGGTCTTGACCGAGGCCACATCGGAGCCGCTGCCTACTTCCGAGACGCCCAGGCAGGCCACGTACTCGCCGCGGATCGCGGGCGCCAGGAATTCGCGGCGCAGCTCCGCGCTGCCATGGTGGGCCAGGGCCGGCGTGGCCATGTCGGTCTGCACGCCGATGGCCATCGGCACGCCGCCGCAGTTGATGTCGGACAGCGTTTCCGCCAGCACCGCGCTGTAGGAATAATCGAGGCCCATGCCGCCATCCTCTTCCGGCTTGGACAGGCCCAGCAGGCCCAGCTCGCCCATCTTGCGGAAGACTTCATGCGCCGGGAAGATCTCGGCCTCTTCCCAGGCGTCCACATGCGGGTTGATCTGCTCGGTGATAAAGCGCTTGATGGTGGCGCGCAGCGCCTCGTGTTCGGGTGTCAGTAGCATGTCGCTGGTCTCCGTTCGTTCTTTTGCACTCTTTTGCACTTCTGTTCTGGTTGAGTCCGTGGCCGTCAGGGCCGCGCTACGCCAAATTGCATGGCCTGCGGCGTCCTGGCATCGCCCTCGCGGCAGACCGCCAGCACATTGGCCAGCACCGCGCGCGTATTGCGCGGGTCGATCACGCCGTCGTCCAGCACGTGGGCGCTGGTGACAAACACGCTCATCTGGCGGTCGAAGCGCTCGACGATGCCTTTTTGCAGTGCTTCCAACTGGTCGGTATCGGCCTCCCCGCCTTTGCGCTTCATGGCGGCCTCCGTCACGATGGCCATGGTGCGCGCCGCCTGCTCGCCGCCCATCACCGCGGTCTTGGCATTGGGCCAGGAGAAGCAGAAGCGCGGATGGAAGCCGCGCCCGCACATGCCGTAGTTGCCCGCGCCGAACGACGCGCCGCAATAGATCGTGATCTGCGGCACGGTGGCGTTGCTCACCGCCTGGATCATCTTGGAGCCGTGCTTGATGATGCCGGCCTCCTCATGGCTGCGGCCCACCATGAAGCCGGTGGTGTTGTTCAGGTAGAGGATGGGCGTGCGCGACTGGCAGCAGGCCTGGATGAAGTGGGTGGCCTTGGTGGCGCCGGCAGGGTCGATCGGGCCGTTGTTGGTGATGATGCCCAGCGGCCAGCCTTCGATCTTGATATGGCCGCACACGGTGGCGCCGCCGTAGTTCTCGCCGAACTCCAGGAAGTCCGAGTCGTCGGCAATGCGCGCGATCACGTCCTTCATGTCGACCGGCCGCTTATGGTCCATCGGCATCACGCCGAGCAGTTCCTCGGCATCAAAGCGCGGCGGCTTGAAGCTGCGCGGCGCGGCGACGCGCTGGTCGCGGTGCCAGTCGATCTTGCCCAGGATCTCGCGGGCGATGCGCAGCGCGTCGCGATCGTCCTCGGCCAGGTAGTCGCCCAGGCCGGAGACCGAGGTATGCATCACCGCCCCGCCCAGTTCCTCCTCGGTGGCCACTTCGCCGGTGGCCGCCATCAACAGCGGCGGGCCGGCCAGGAAGGCGCGCGAGCGGCCGCGCACCATGATGATGTAGTCCGACAAGCCGGTCTGGTAAGCCCCGCCGGCGGTGGACGAGCCATGCGTCACCGTCACCACCGGCAGCCCGGCGGCCGACAGGCGCGCGAGGTTGCGGAACAGGTTGCCGCCCCGCACGAAATCCTCGACCTTGTAGGTCATCAGGTTGGCGCCAGCGCTCTCCACCAGTTGCACATAGGGCAGCTTGTTCTCGAGCGCGATTTCCTGCACCCGCAGTTGCTTGTCCAGCCCCTTGGGCTGCAAGGCGCCAGCGTTGATGCCCGAGTCCGAGGCGCTGATCATGCAGCGCAGGCCAGACACAAAGCCGATGCCCGCGATCAGGCCGCCGCCGGGCACGCTTTTGTCCAGGTCGGGGTTGTCCAGTCCCAGCCCCGCCAGCGACGAGAGTTCGATAAAGGGCGCGCCCGGATCCAGCAGCAGAGCCAGCCGGTCGCGCGGCAGCAACTGCCCGCGCTTCTCGAAGCGCTCGCGCGAGGCGGCGGACGTACTGGCGGCGCGCTGCTCGAAGGCGCGGATGCGCTCCAGCAGGGCCAGCATGCCGGCGCGGTTGGCCTGGAATGCTTCACTGCCGGCGGAGAGTCTGGATTCGATATTTGCCATGGGGGTTCACTGTTCGAAGGCGGTGCGCCGGTGTGAAGCCATGGTAGGGGTGGGAGCCGACAGGGTCTTGCGAGAACTGGCTGTGCTGCTTTGAGCCTTTGCGCGGCAGGTGCCGGAACTACGTCACCCCACCCGCAAGCGCGCCCTGAACTTCGGCAGCAATGCACTGGGCGCATAGGAAAGCTTGGTCTGCCGGAAGTTGTCCAGCCCCATGTCCTGCTCGAAATTCAGCCACGCCACCGGGCGTGGGAACGCCGTGCAGAAGTGATGGAACATGTACTGGTAGATGCCCTTGTAGTCGGCCAGGCCCTTGGCGAAGCGCATGGCGAAAACCGTCGGGCGGATCTCCTGCGCCAGCACAAAGCCCACTGGCTGGCCTGCCACCTCGTACAGGAAGCCTTCCAGGCCGAGCCGTTCGGCGTATTGGAGGGCCTCGCCGCAGGGCGTGTCGTCTGCCTCGCCATGCGCCTTGTGCTTGGCTTGCATCCAGCCTTCGTGCACGGCCAAGGCTTGGTCGGCTAGCCCCGGATGGTATGGGCGCGCAGTGACTGCGTGCGTGGCCAGCAGCTGCTTCATCAGGTTGCGCTTCTTGGCCAGCGTCGTGCCGCGATAGGCCGTGAAATTCGCCGCGGGATAGAGGTAGTCGGCGTCGGCGCGCGCTTCGGTCCAGGCGAAGATGGCGGGGTCGAGCCGTGCAACCTGTGCCGTGGAAAGCGGGAAAAAGCATGCGTGCTCGCGCAGCAGCACCTGCAGTACTTCAAGCGGCGCGGTTTCCAGCGCGAACAGCGGCAGCACGTGGCGCGCGCCGTCATAGGTCACGCCACTGATGTGGGGATAGTCGCCGCCGACATAACGGTAGGCATGGGCCTGCCGGAACAGGTACAGGTTGGCGAAGGCGTGCTCGGAGAGGCAGGCTTCGCCGGGATCGGCGCTGAGCCTGCGCAACGCTGCGTCGATCCCTGCGGCCAGCCCCGGGACCAGCGGCAAGCCAGCCGCGATGCGCATGGGCGCTGCGGTGCCGCTCACCCTGGCGAAGCCGTGCGCAATACGCGCGTGCCGGCGGCCGGCCCGGTGGCGGGCGGCCCGGCGAAGCACTGGGCTTGCGCCAGCCATTGCTGGGCCGGGCCGGCGCTGTATTGCAGGCCGGTATCGTCCAGGTGGCGGCGCTGCGTGACCAACAGGCAGAAATCTTCCGCGCTGCCGCGCACGTAGTTGTCCGGCTGTGGTTCGTTCCAGGTCCACTCGCTGCCGTCTGGCGCGCTCAGCGCGACATGGGGCGCCGGCCCCGGCACCGGCTCGCCGCGGTTGACGAAGGTCCAGCCGTAGGTGGTCGCGCCGATATGGGCGATGTGCTTGAGGCGGGCGGTGGGCGCGCGGGCCCGGCCTACCGTATCCCACACGTCCTGGCCATGGGCCCAGGTCTCCATCAGCCGCGCGGTGGCAAAGCTGCGGGCGCTCATGGGCGGCCCGTACCAGGGCAGGCGGGCCTTGGGGTCGAGCGCGGCCAGCGTTTGCACCAGCCGCTCGTACAGCGGCTGCCAGTACGCCAGCAAGGCGGGGCCATCAAGGTGGCCGTAGGTTTCACGCGCCACCGCGCTGATATGCCCGCCCCCCGCCATCAGCGTGTTGAGCGCTTGCGCGCCGCGCAGGAAGGCTTCCGGGTCGGTGGCAGCCTGCAGCGCGGTCTGGTCGAAGTAGCACAGGTGGGCGATCTCGTCCCAGGCACTCCAGTCATGGAAGGCGCTGGGCTCGCGCCATTGCGCGGGGGTGAGCGTGGCGCAAAGCGCGGCCAGCTCGCGGTATTCGGCCAGCAGGTCCTGGCAGGTTTCTTTCATGGGAGGCATCCGGCTGCCGTTGGCGGCAGGCTTGGCGAGGGTCGATGGCTTCGATTCTGGCGCGCGGCGCGCCGTTGGTCTTGTGCAAAGTGGTCGCCGCCCGGCCAGCTACGCGGGGCGATAGGCGGTCATTGGGGGCAGGCCATGCAGCGCAAGCTTGCGCGAGCCGGCAAAGATGTCACGTGGCTTGAGCCCGTATACGCGGCGAATGGAGTGGCTGAAATGCGTGGAATCCGGATAGCCGGTATCCAGTGCGACCTCGGCCAGGTTGGCCTCCTGGGTGACGTAGTGCAGCAGGCTGCGGGCGCGCTTCCAGGTGCGGAAGGTGCGGAACGGCGTGCCAACCTCCTCCTTGAACAGGTGCAGGAAGCGGGAAAACGACAAGTTGGCGTCGCGCGCATGGTCGCTGGCGGCGCTACGCCCGCCTGGATCGGCCTTGATCTGGCGCACCGCCGCATCGATGCGTGGATCTAGCGAGCGCGGCACCAGCGGCTCGCCCAGCAACAGTGTGTCGAGCAGCCCGGCGTCCAGCTCGGGGCGCCGCATGCCGCGCAACTGGGCAATCAGGTCGCGCGCATGCTGCGCCACCCGCGGCGCCGCCAGCGCGCCGCCCGGACCGCGCAGCAGCATGGGCAAGCCGGACATGTCGACTGTTTCGGGCTCGATCAGGAAGCCGCACAGGCTGCGGCTATCGGAAGCGATGCGGTGCGGCACGTAGGGGGGCACGAAGGCGATCTCGGCGGTTTGCCACTCGCCATCCGCCACGCTCAGGCGAAACGGCGCGTCCAGCGCCACATAAAGCAGGATTGCGCCGATGGAGCGCACCGAGGGCGCGCCCAGCAGGCCCACGTAGAGCACGCGGTCGCGGTCGATCCACATGAAGCTTCCGCTCGGGCGCCCGCACGGCTGGCCCGTGGCATCCGGTGTGCATGGCAAAACTGGCAGCATCTGGGTCTCACTGTTCGCGGCGCCGCGAATGGCTCATGTGGCCAACGGCTGGCGCCTGGTTCGGCAAGAAGAGGCGCGGGCAGCCGCCCTGCGGCTTTGCGCGCCTGCGTCATCATGCCAGCGAAGGCGGCCGAACAGCCGCCGGATGGGGGTTTATCCCGATGCCCGCATGGCGCCCGGGGCATCAGGCGCTTGCTCAAGCGCCCAGTGCCCGCGCCAGCGCCGGCGGCACCCGCACCGGCATGGCCAGCAGGACCTGTCCCATCCCCTTGCCCAGCGGATCGTTGCGCAGCGAAGCCATGCCGCCGCCGCCCAGCGCCTGCTCGCACAGGAAGTTGAAGGCGCCGATGCCGGGCAGGGCGTAGCGCGTCACCCTGCCCTTCACGTTGTGCGCAAGGAACGCGGCCACCGCGGCCTCGGTAAGCTGCGCTTCGATCAGCGGCAGGTAGGCGGCGTCGCGCGCGATGATGCCGATGTTGGAGAAATCGCCCTTGTCGCCACTACGGCCGTATGCCAGCCGGATCAGGGGTACGTCGACCCAGTCCGCGCCGGGCTTCATGGCGGTCGATGGCGTCGATGCGCCGGCTGGCTCAGCAGCCGGCACATCGGTCCCGGAGACGAAAGTCGCCGGCAGCGGCACCGGTTGCTCGTCGAGCCAGACGGCGGGCTGGACCAGCGTTTTCGCCACCAGGAAGGGAAACTGCTTGATGGCCATGCTGACCGAGGGCCGGCCTCCGACGCCGGTGGTGCCGGGTGACCAGGACGTGCCCGCCGGCGCGATCTCGCGTGCGAACAGTTCCAGCGCGCGCTTGTCCGGATGCGTCACCGCCAGCCACATCACCGCCTCGAACAAGGACGGTTGCGGCACATGCGGGCCAAAGGCGGCTGCGGTGCCGAGCACGTCCAGCCGGGTTTCGGTGAAATCCGGCAGCCCGGCCCGGGCCAGCATGGCGCGGGTGCGCTCCAGGAAGGCCTCGCCGCTGCGGCGTGCCTTGCGCACGGCATCGAAGCCCACGATGGTCAGTTGCGCCGAGCAGCGATAGCCGTCGGCATAGGTGGCCGACACCTTGTAGCTGGGCGTGGGCGCGCGGCCCCTGGCACCCTGCACTTCCACCAGGTCCGGTCCGGCCTGGCGCAGCGTCACGCCGGTGAAATCGCAGATCACGTCGGGCAGCAGGTAGGCGGCGGGATCGCCGATCTCGTACAGCATCTGCTCGCCGACCGTGGCTGGGCTGACCAGCCCGCCGGTGCCGGGCGGCTTGCCGACCAGGAAGGTGCCATCCGCCCGGCAGGTCACCACCGGATAGCCGATATTGGCCCAGTCCGGCACCTGCTCCCAGTCGGTGTGCAGGCCGCCGGTGGCCTGGCAGCCGCACTCGATGATGTGTCCCGCCAGGCTGCCCGCGGCCAGCAGGTCGTAGTCGGCGGGGCGCCAGCCGAACTCGTGCATCAGCACGCCGAGCGTCACCGCGCTGTCCACGCAGCGCCCGGTGATCACGATATCCGCGCCGGCATCCAGCGCGGCCCGGATCGGCACGGCGCCCAGATAGGCATTGGCCGTCAGGATGCGGGCCGGCATCGCGACGCCGCTTTGCATATCGCGCGTGCCGGCCTCGCGCAGCGCGTCGAGCTGTGGCAGAAGGTCGTCGCCATCGACCACCGCCACCCGCACCGTCACGCCCAGTTCCTCGGCCAGCTTGCGCACCGCCGCCGCGCAGGCCCGCGGATTCACGCCGCCGGCATTGCTCACGATGCGGATGCCCTTGGCCATGGCGGGCTTGAGCACCGCGCGCAGGGCGCCGGTGACAAAATCCAGCGCAAAACCGGCTTCCGGGTTCTTCAGGCGCGCCGCCGCCAGCAGCGACATGGTGAGCTCGGCCAGGTAGTCGAACACCAGGTAGTCGATGTCGCCCTTGTCCACCAGCTGGACCGGGCCGATCGCGCTGTCGCCCCAGAAACCGGAGGCACCGCCTATCCGCACGTGTTCCTTGCCCTGCCGACTTTGCTTGTTCATGGACGCGCTTCCCCTTTTGTCTCTGTCATCGATTGCCGTTGTCATCGGCGAGTCATGGCTCGCCGGGCCTCGCTGGCAAGATAGCGAGCCGCCGGCTCGGTGTCTTGCGTCAATTGGCTTCGGCACCGCGTGCGCTCCGGCGGATCCCACATATGCAAAGTGCAAATCGTTATTTCCAAAAAAGAGACGCCGGCTTTATATTCGACCGCTTTCGTCGGCGTGCCTTGCCTGCCGGCGCCCCCACCCCCGCTGTTGGAGCATTGCCTTGAGTCACGTCCTTACGCTGGGCGACACCCTTGCCTGGCCCGCGCGCTACCTGCCGCGCAAGACTGCGCTGGTCGCCGGCATGGGGCCGAGCCGCCGCAGCTGGACCTATGCCGAGCTGGATGCGCAGGTGAACCGCCACGCCCACGCGCTGCTGTCCATCGGCGTGGGCCATGGCGATGTGGTCGCGGCTTTCCTCTACAACACGCCGGCGTTTGTCTTCAGCATGCTGGCGGCGGCCCGGGTGGGCGCGATCTTCAACCCGATCAACTACCGGCTGGCCGCCCAGGAGGTGGCCTTCATCCTCGAAGACGGCAAGGCCAGCGCCCTGCTGTTCGAGCAGGAAGGCTGTGCCGTGGTGGAGAAAGCCCGCGAGCTCGCCCCTGGCACGGCGCGCTGGATCTACGCCGACCCCGAGCCGGCGCCGGCTTTTGCTACGCATCACCTCGCCACGCTCGCCGCGGGCCAGCCGCATGACGCGCCCGGCATCGTCGTGGACGAGAACGATCCTTGCATCCTGATGTACACCAGCGGCACCACCGGCCGCCCCAAGGGCGTGCTGCACACGCACCGCAGCAAGCTCGCGCACAACGCGATGATGCATCAGGTCATGACGCTGTCGCGCGAGGACGTCGGCTTGTCGGTTGCGCCGCTGAACCACACGGCCGAGCTGCACACCAGCTTCCTGCCGCGCCTGCACCTGGGCGCCACGCAGGTGCTGCAGCGGCATTTCGATGCCGGGGAGGCCTGGCAACTGGTCGAGGCCGAAAAAGTCACGCACTTCTTCGCCGCGCCGACCATGGTCGGCATGATGCTCAACCACCCGGACGCCCACACGCGCGATGCGTCATCGCTGCGGCTGGTGGAGTACGGCGGCGCATCGATGGCGCCGCACCTGATCCGCGAGTGGGACCGCGTGGTTGGCGCGGGGCTGGTGCAGGTGTACGGCACTACCGAGATGGGGCCCTGCATGTCCGTGCTGTATCCGCACGAGCAGCTCAGCCACGCCGGCTCGGCCGGCCTGCCCTCGCTCAATCACGACCTGGTGGTAGCGGTGCTGCGCGAGGATGGCGCCCCGACCGATCCGGCGCAGCCCTGCACGCCCGGCGAAGTCGGAGAGATCCTGGTGCGCGGCCCGTGCATGATGGCCGGCTACCTGAACCGCCCGGACGCCAACGCGCGCGCCCTGGCCCACGGCTGGTACCACACCGGCGACCTCGGCAGCCTGGATGCCGACGGCTACCTGTGGGTGCGCGATCGCATCGACTACATGATCAACTCGGGCGCCGAGAACGTGTATCCGCGGGAAGTCGAGGATGCGCTGATCGAGCACGCTGCCGTGCTGGAAGTGGCGGTGATCGGAGAGGCGGATGCTACCTGGGGGCAGCTGGTCTGCGCCTATGTGGTGGTCAAGCCGGGGGCGCAAGCTACCGCGGAACTGCTCGATGGCTTCCTGGTGCATGGCGACCGGCTGGCTGCCTACAAGCGGCCGCGCCGGTATGACTTCGTGGATGCGCTGCCGAAGACTACGAGCGGGAAGATCCAGAAGCATCTGCTGCGGGTGAAGTAAATGTGGCGGGCCACATGCCTGCCACGCCCCGGCGTGCCCGGCATTCGAAACGGCAATAGATTAGTCAATAAGAATCAATAGCTTAAGACCATATATTTACCGCATGATCTTAGAAATTCCGTTGCGGAATGACTGTAGATAATTTCTTTGAAATCAGCAGGTTATGCGGGAATCAAAAAGCTAGATCTAACATTAAGAACAGGCCGCCCTACACCTTGAAGCGCGGAGGCCGCGCGGGCCGGATCGGCCGCGCTTTGCGCACCGGCGGGCGCACTGCCCGCGCGACATCCGGATCCGGCTCGCCCCGGTTTTCCAATAGCTGCCGGTACTCGGCCAGCAAGCCCTCCTGCTGCCTGACCCGCTCATCCAGCACGGCTGCGGCATTCCCTGCCTTTGCCAGTTCTTCGGCCTGCCGCCCCGCGGCTTCGGCTGCATCCGCCAGCTTTTTCTGGGCGGCCTTGCGCTCGTTGTCCATCTGACGCTGGCTTTCCCCCAGCGCCAAGCGCGCCGCGTCCAGTTCCAGCGCCATGCGCCGCTCGTTGGCGCCAGAGCGATCCGCCATGGTTTCGCGCTCCTTGTCCCAGGCGGCGCGTTGGCTAGCGGTATCGCGCAGCAGCGCATCTTTCTCTTCCTGCGCGCGTCGCAGCGCGGCGCGTACGGCTTCGTTTTCCGCCTGCTGCGCCACCAGTTGCTCCTCGGCGCGGGCGGCGCGTTCGCCGGCTTCATCCCGGGCGCGTGCCAGTTCGGCCAGCGCGTTGTCGGCGGCTTCCAGCTTCGCCATCAGGATGGCGCGCTCCTGCGCCAGCGCGGCTTGCTCTGCCGCCAGGGTTGCCCTCGCCTGCTCCAGTTCCGCTTCCTGCGTGGCGTAGCTGGCAGAAACGATGGCCCGGGCCTCGGCTTGCGCCACATCCCACAAGTACCGCGCGGCCTGGTTCACCGGCTCGGGCAGGTTCGCTGGCGCCGCAAACGCCTGCGGATCCTGCAAACGGGCGCCCAGGCCGGCAAACCAGGCATCCAGGTGCGGGCTGACGGTATTTGGCGAGCCGCGCCCCAGATGCAGCCGGATCCGTTCGATGGTTGGGCGCTGGCCGGCCAGCAGCAAGGCATCGGCGGCTTGCCAGACGTCTTGCTGGGTGATGGAACGGGAGCGCGTGGCGGGCAGATTGGCGTTTTGCATGGTCCGGGCAAGTTTTTGGGCGGCTTTGGCCATCGCCACCCGGATAAGGCACGATAAGGAATGGTTATCGTGCCTTATCGTTTATTGGTGTATAATTTGATACAGCATACATCATATTTATTATGATTTCTCGCAAACTGCCTTACCTGCCCGGTGGAACGGCCGAAAACCCGCCAAACCGCCACGATTCATCCAGCCTGACACCTGTTCATGCCGATTTCCCCGCGCCGCTCCGCCCGTCCGAACTCGATCCGCTTGGCCGCCAGGCCGCCGAAGCGCTGTACCGCGAAGGCGAATCCGCCAACACGGTGGCCAGCTATCGTTCCGCCTTACGGTATTGGGCAGGCTGGTTCGCCCTGCGTTACGGCCAGCCGATCGCCCTTCCCTTGCTGCCGGCGGTCATCATCCAGTTCGTCGTAGACCACGCCACGCGAACCACGCCCCACGGCCCGGCGAGCGAATTGCCGCCGGCGATCGACGCCGCACTGGTCGCTAGCGGACGCAAGGCGCGCACTGGCCCACCGGCGTTAGCCACGCTGATGCACCGGCTGGCCGTCATTGCCAAAGCGCATCGGCTGGAGAGCCTGGACAACCCCTGTGCAGACCCGGCCGTGCGTGAACTGGTGGCCCGCACGCGCCGGGCCTATGCCAAGCGCGGCGAGCGTCCGGCGCGCAAGGCGGCGCTGACGCGTGAGCCGCTATCCCGCCTGCTGGAAACCTGTGACGATTCGCTGATCGGCCTGCGCGACCGTGCGCTGCTGCTGTTCGCCTGGTCCAGCGGCGGCCGGCGGCGCTCCGAGGTGGCGGGCGCCACCCTGGCTAATCTGACGCGCCTCGCGCCGGGCGAATTCGTCTATCAACTGGGCTGGTCCAAGACCAACCAGGCCGGCGCAGACCTGCCGGACAACGCCAAGCCGGTCATCGGCGCTGCAGGCGCGGCGCTCGAGGCCTGGCTGAAGGCGACAGGGCTTGAGGAGGGCGCGATCTTCCGGCGCGTCCGCCGTGGCGGGCATGTGGGCGAAGCGCTGTCCGACGCCGCCGTGCGCAAGATCGTCAGGCAGCGTTGCGACGCGGCCGGGCTGGAGGGGGATTTCTCTGCGCACTCGTTGCGCTCGGGCTTTGTGACCGAGGCGGCGACGCGCCAGGTGCCGATGGCCGAAGCCATGGCCATGACGGGCCACACCAGCGTGGCTACGCTGGTGCGGTATTTCCGGGCGGCGGACGCCCGGCGCTCGGTGGCGGCTGACCTGATCGGCGTGTTGGACGAACACAAAAGCCGGGACGAATGCCAGGACGAATAACAGGACGAACAATTCCAGAACGGATCCCAAGCCGATCCGCAATGAGGCGCCGCCAAGCTGATTTGCTCCCTGGATGACCGGGACGCCATGGCCGATGCGCGGCGCGAGGCGGAGGAGCGCGAATATCAGGCGCGCTTGCCGGAGCCGGAGGACTACCGCTGGCGCTACCGCAATCTGCGCGACCAGCAGGCGCGGCTGCTGTGCTGAGGACACGGGCATCGTCGAATGCCTGTCTGAATCCCGGAAGTCATTACAATCCGCGCCTGGCGTGCCGATATACATGCGGTGCGCGTGCAATCGCAGCCCGAGAGCCCGATGTCGCACACTATCTCTTGCCAGTAGCCGAACGCCTATGACACCGCCCTCGATCCCGGCCAACGAACAGCTTCGGCTGGATACGCTGCGCTCGCTGAATATCCTCGATACCTCGGCGGAAGAACGCTTCGACCGCCTGACCCGGCTGGCGCGGCGCCTGTTTGGCGTACCCATTGCGCTGGTCAGCCTGGTTGACGCCAACCGCCAGTGGTTCAAGTCCTGCATTGGCTTGTCCGCGACGGAATCCCAGCGGGAGATCTCGTTCTGCGGGCATGCGATCCTCGATGACGGCATCCTGATGGTGCCTGACGCGCTGCTCGACGAGCGCTTTCACGATAATCCGCTGGTGACGCACGATCCAGGCATCCGCTTCTATGCGGGCTGCCCGCTATCGGTGGCCAACGGCAGCAAGCTGGGCACGCTGTGCCTGATCGACGTGCAGCCCCGGGAGTTCGGCGAGGAGGACCGCGCCTTGCTGCGAGACCTGGCTCGCATGGCCGAGCAGGAACTGACCGCGCTGCAACTGGCCACGATGGACGAGCTCACGCTGCTGTCCAACCGCCGTGGCTTCTCGGCGCTGGCGCAACACGCGCTCAATGTGTGCAAGCGCCTGGACAAGCCTGCGACGCTGCTGTTCTTCGACCTGGATGGTTTCAAGAGCATCAACGACCGCTTCGGCCACGCCGAGGGCGACCGCGCGTTGTCTGTCTTTGCCGGCCAACTGCGCCAGTCGCTGCGAGACTCCGATGTGATCGGCCGGCTGGGTGGGGATGAGTTCGTGGCGCTGCTGACCAGTACCGATGCCGCGCAGTGCAACGCCACCCTGGCACGCCTGGAGACGGCCATCGATGCGATCAATGCGCACGCGGCGCGAGGCTATGACATCGCGTTCAGCGTCGGCACCGTCGAGTTCGATGCGCAGCGCCACGACGACACCGACGCGCTGCTGGCCGAAGCCGACAACGCCATGTATGCCAACAAGGCATCCCGCAAGGCAAGCCAGCGCTAACCCTAGGTTGCTGCCAAGCTACGCGAGCGCCGCCACGCCCGCCCTCCTGCCTATACTGACAAGCGGGCCGCAACCGGCCCCACTGGGCCGACAAGAAAAGGAGAATGTCTATGCCTCACGAACAGTTCCTGGCCAAGCAGGAGGATCGCCGCAGCGGGCTGCGCGCCTTGCGGGCCGCGCTCTTGAAGGTGCATAAGGAAGTGATCGCGCTGAACCGCACGGAGTACGAACGCTTGCATGGCCCGATCCCGGCCGGGCTGTTCGTGCAGGTTGTGACCGAGGAGACCTATTTCCGCTGGCTGGACCCGCTCTCGCGGCTGATCATCGAGATCGACGAAGAGCTGGACGCGCCCGAGCATCACGATGAAACCTGCAAGGCGGTGGCCGCGGCCACCGAGAAACTGTTTGGGCCCGACAGCGATCCAGCGTTTCGCGACCGCTACCAGCAAGCACTGCAGGACGAGTCCGGCGTGATCGTGGCGCACGGGCAACTGATGAAAGTCGTCGCGCAGTTGCGGCAACTGGTCTAGCGAGGCGGCTCGGCGCTCCGGCTACTTCGCAGGGCGGGTGACGCGTCCGTGGTCCACCGAAATCGGGTCGCTCGCCGGAAAGGTTTCCCTCAGGGCTTCATCGAGCTCGTCTTCCACGTGATCGTCCTTGCTGCCTGGCGATGGCTTGGCCTTGGGTGGTGCGGGAGCCTTGTGGGGCGTCTTGTGGGGCGTCGGCGCTGCAGGCTTGCTCGCATTGGTCATGGCCATATCCCCGGACGGGTGAGTGTGACTTGATCTTAGAAGGCTTTTGGGCGGCATGCCAATCCTGCGCTTATGCGCAAGCCCCGGCAGTGCCGGACTCCGGCGTGTCGGCAAGCGTGCGCAGGTAGCCGGCGAAGCCGTCCCGCACCCGGGCGTGCCGGCGTGCGCTGGTCACCACGCGCGGCGCCGCGCTCCACGCAATGCTGGCGCCGCAGGCTTGCAGCGCACGCACCAGCGCCACGTCCTCGCTGCTTGGCAGCGAGCGAAATCCGCCGCAACGCACATAGGCATCCGCCGCTACCCCCAGGTTGGCGCCGTGGATGTGCTGGTGGCCATCCCTTTCGCGGTAACGCTCCTGGTAGCGCTGCCGCACCCGTTCCGGATTGTCCTGCCAGTCTTCCACGCGCACGCAGCCGCAGACGGCGTCGGCGCCGAGTTGCACCTGGGTGCTGAGCCAGTCGGGCGAGACGATGGTGTCAGCATCGGTAAACGCCAGCCAGCGCATGCCCAGCGCCAGCGCATGGGCCGCGCCAGCGGCGCGCGCCATGCCGACATTGCGCGCGGCAATGCACAGCGTCAGCACGCCGTGCTCGGTGGCAATATCGGCCGAGCGGTCATGGCACGTATCCAGCACCACGATGGCCAGCACGGCTTCGCCGCGCAGCCCCGGGCAGACGGCCGCGCGCGCCACGGCCTGCAGGCAGGCCGCCAGGCAGCCCTCCTCGTCATGCACCGGAACGATCACGCCAATCACGCGATGCCCTCCCGGCTTGCCACTGAACGACCCTCGTGCATCCAGGCCTGCATCAGGAAATCCGCCTCCGTATGGGTGGCGATGCATTCCAGGCCGGCATGTTTCGCCAACAGTTCGTGGGCGCGCTCAGGCGAAACCAGGCGCTCGGTGAACGGGTGCCGCCAGTGACAGGCCAACAGCAGGCCGCCGGGTGCCAGCGTGCGTCGTACGCGGCGCGCAATCTTGGCGACGGTGGCCTCGGGCAGGTAGTAAGCAAACTCGCTGATGACGATCAGTTCGAAGCTACCCTTGGGCCATTCCTCGGGCACGCGCATCTGCATCACGCGCACGTTCATGATCCCCGCGAGCCGGGTCCGCGCGGTTTCCACTGCGCGGGGATGCATGTCTGCGGCCAGCATGCTGTCGCAGCGGCGGACCAGCACCGCGCTGAGCTCGCCGTTGCCGCAGCCGGGCTCAAACGCGGAGCGGTAACGCGGCCGGTCGAGCATGGCCAGCATGAGTCCGCGCCTGCGGGCTTCGTACCAGCTGGTGCGGTAGGACCATGGGTCGTCGCCGCAGGCGTAAAGGGCATCGAAGTGCGAGGCGAGGCCCGAGGCAGCAGTGGCGTCGGGTGCCGGTGCCAGCGCATCGTCGTGCTTGTCTGCCGGTAGCGTAGGGAAAGTCATGGCGCTACCCCTAGGCAGGATGGATCCAGCCCGGGCATCACGGATAGCCATGGCGCCCAGCCGGCGTCGCTGCCTTGCCCGGGCGCAGCCAGGCCGGTGCCGAGCGCAGCCAGGTCACGCTCGGCGTGGCTCTGCCGCAGGAAGACCGGCAGGTCGCAGAAACGCGCGGCCAGCGCGGCGTCTCGGCACAAGGGCCCGGCGCCAAGGGCGCGGCCGGCGCGCGCCATGATATCGGTGGCAGCCTTTTCCGCAGCAAGCCGCGCGCGCTGGACCACAGTTACGGCGTCGGCCGCGGGGTTCGCGTCAATCCAGGCCGCGGTCTCGCGCAGCATCGCCCAGCCCCCGCGCAGGGCAATATCCGCCGCACCAAAATGCGCGGCGGCATGCGCCTCGGCGCGCCGCGCCACCAGCGCACGCAGGGCGAGCACGAAGGGAACCGCCGCGCCGAGCCAGCAAGCGGCGATGCCCGCGCCGCCGTGCCAGAAGCCGGGGCGGCGCAGGTAGGCGCCGGATGCCCCGAGTTGCCGCGCCGGCGTGCCGTCAAGCACAAGGTCGGCAGTGCGCGCGGCTGTCATGGCCGGGGAGCGCCACGCGCCCTCGTCGGCCGCGATGCCGGGCGCATCGAGCGCGAGCACGGCCAGGCACGGCTGCTCGCGCGCATCCCAGCAAGTCAGCAAGGCATGGGTGACCAGCGGCGCGCCCGAGCACCATGCCTTGCGTCCTGAGAGCACAGCGCCACCGTTGGCGCCGCCGTCCGCGTGCAGCACCACGCGCGCATCCGGCGGCTCCGCGGCCCAGACCGCCCAGCGCGTCCCGGGCGGCGGCTTGGGCCGTCCAAGCTCCGCCAGGATGGCAAGCGCATCGGCGTGGGCTTCGAACAGCTTGATCAGGCAGACGTCTTGCGCCGCCACTTGCGCAAGCGCCATCCACCTTTGCCAGGTGTTGCCGGCGCCGGGCAACGGCATGTCGCCCGCCTGCTCTGTCAGGCGAAAGAACTGGCGGGCTACATCGCCATCGGGGTCACGCGAGGCGCTGGCTGTCATGACGAGCCTGCCGTGCCGGATGCGAGCTGGCCTCAGGCTGCGCGATAGCGGTTGCGCAGGTCGCGGATCAGGTCGTGGTTGCGCAGCACGCCCTGGTACTGGCGCTCTACCAGCGCACGGATATCGAAGCTCAGCTCGGTTTCCTGCAGTGCGTCGGCGTACTTCTTCTTGGCCACGTCCTCGCCCTTCTCGGTTTCTTCCAGAATGGCGAGATCGTTGCGGTCGGCCACCGCCGTGCGCAGGCTGACCCAGCCGCGATGCAGCGCGCCGGCCACGCTGCCGTGTTCCTCGGGCTTGCCGCCGAGCGCCGCCACCTGTGCCTGCAATTCCCTCACGCTGGCGGCGATTTCCGTGGCGCGGCTGGTGAAGAGCGACTTGAGCTCAGGATTCTGGGCATCTTCCGCTGCCTTGAGAAAGCCTTGCTCGCCGTCGCGCGAAACTTCGATCAGGTCGTTCAGTACGGAGATATTCTTGTCAGCCATGTCAGCTCCTTGCAGAGTGTTGAAAGAGAGTGTTCAACGGTTCGGGGATTCAGAACCTCAAAATGAATGGCGCCGTGAAGACGACAGTCGATGAAGCGGGCCTTGGTGCGGGCGCGGTGATGCGCCCTGCCTTGCCACCCCTCCACCTTACGAAAGCGCGGCCCCGCCGGCTGTAGGGAGGAAGCGCGACGGTTTGTCGGTGCCGGCCTACAGCAGCCCAGTGACGTGGGCGCAACCGCACACAAATGCCGGCACAAATTACATCTCCATGAAAATTCCGCATGCCTTGCCCGGCAAGGACCAGCCGGAGCGCGCCTGTGCATGCCGATGCGCCCTTGGCACGCTCTCTGCCTTGGATCAGTCTTTGCTCCTCTCTCCTGCTGACACTTGCCCAGGACTCCCGCCATGCCAAAAACGCCCTCTTCCAAAAAGACCGCCGCCACCGCCATCAAAAAGCCCACGCCTGCCAGTAGTGCTGACGCGCCGCAAACGCTCACGGGCGCTTGCACGAGCGATGTCACGCAAACTGCCACGCGCGCAGCCACCGGGGCCGATGCCGCGTACGACCGCGCCGTGAAAGAGCGGCTTGCTCCCCAGCCCAAGGCCTTGGGCTCGGACACGGTCGGCAACGTGGTCTCCAACGAGGATCGCGTGCTGACCACCAACCAGGGCATGCCGATCGGCGAGGACGACAACTCGCTGCGCCTGGGCGCACGCGGCCCCACGCTGCTGGAAGACTTCCTGCTGCGCGAGAAGATCACCCACTTTGACCACGAGCGCATCCCTGAGCGGGTGGTGCACGCGCGCGGCGCCGCCGCGCATGGTTACTTTGAGCTGCATGAATCGCTGGCGGATTTCACCACGGCCGATTTCCTCCAGCGTGTGGGGACGCAGACGCCGGTGTTCGTACGCTTTTCCACCGTGGCGGGCTCGCGCGGCTCCGCGGACCTGGCGCGCGACGTGCGCGGCTTTGCCGTCAAGTTCTATACGCGCCAAGGCAACTACGACCTGGTCGGCAACAATATGCCGGTGTTCTTTATCCAGGACGCCATCAAGTTTCCCGACTTCGTACACGCGGTGAAGCCGGAGCCGCACAACGAGATCCCGCAGGCGGCGTCGGCCCACGATACGTTCTGGGACTTCGTCTCGCTGCAGCCGGAGTCGATGCATATGGTGCTGTGGACCATGTCGGGCCGCGCCCTGCCGCGCAGCTTCGCCACCATGGAAGGCTTTGGCGTGCATACCTTCCGCCTGATCAATGCCGAGGGGCGCGCCACCTTCGTCAAGTTCCACTGGAAGCCCGTGCTGGGCGCGCACTCCCTGGTCTGGGACGAAGCCCTCAAGATCAATGGCAAGGACCCGGACTTCCACCGGCGCGACTTGTGGGAGTCGATCGAGAACGGCGCCTTCCCCGAGTATGAATTCGGCGTGCAGCTGGTGCCCGAGGAGGACGAACACAAGTTCGGCTTCGACCTGCTTGACCCGACCAAGCTGATTCCCGAAGAGCTGGTGCCCGTTCGCCGCGTGGGCAAGATGGTGCTGAACCGCAACCCGGACAACTTCTTCGCGGAGACCGAGCAGGTGGCCTTCCACCCCGGGCACCTGGTGCCGGGGCTGGATTTCACCAATGACCCGCTGCTGCAGGGGCGGCTGTTCTCCTACCTGGATACGCAGCTCACGCGCCTGGGCGGCCCCAATTTCCACGAGCTGCCGATCAACCGCCCACTGTGCCCGGTCCACAACAACCAGCGCGACGGCTTCATGCGCCAGACGGTGGTGAAGGGACGCTCCAGCTATCAGCCTAATGGCGTGGGCGGCGGCTGCCCGTTCCTGGCTGGCGAGACCGATGCGCATCTGGTCTATGCGGAACAAGCCGCGCAAGGCGCCGCCAAGGTGCGCCGGCGCAGCGATACGTTCTCCGATCACTTCTCGCAAGCCAACCTGTTCTGGCGCAGCCAGACCGATACGGAAAAGGGCCAGATCGTGGATGCCTACACCTTCGAGCTCTCCAAGGTGGGACTCCCGGAGATCCGTGCCCGTGTGGTTGGCCAGCTGGCCCATATTGCGCCGGAGCTGGCCGCTGGCGTGGCAAGCAAGCTCGGGATTGACGTGGAGCCCGTGGGCAAGCCCGTCGAGATCGATGACTACGGCCTGGCCGCTTCGCCGGCGTTGAGCCTGGAGTCGCAGCCCAAGGGCGACATCCGCGGCCGCAAGATTGCCGTGCTGGTCGCGGACGGCGTGAGCGGTGCTGCGGTGGCCTCGCTCAAGACGCGCGCCGAGAAGGCAGGGGCATCCGCCAAGGTCATCGGCCCGCGCGCCAATGGCGTGACCTCCGCCGAAGGCAAAACGGTGCCGGTGGACCACGCGTTGTCCTCTGTGGGCTCCGTGTTGTTCGATGCCGTCTATGTGCCGCAAGGCGAGGTCGACGCCCTGCAGGCCGACCCCGCCGCCCTGCTCTTCATCTGCGAGGCCTACAAGCATTACAAGCCGATCGGCGCGGGTGGCAGCGGCGCGGTGCTGGTTGCCGCCGCCGCGCGCGCAGCCGGGATCGACGGCGGCTTTGCCGGTCCGGGCGTGGTGCTCGCCAATAAGGAGGGAGAGGCCGAGCACGATGCGTTCCTGGAAGCCGTGGGTGAGCATCGCTGGTGGGCGCGCACGGACGCTGCGCGCGTCATGGCCTGAGTGGCCGGCGCCATGTGCGATACGGGCCCGCCAGCGCTGGTGATCTCGCCCCACCTTGACGACGCGGTATTCAGTTGCGGCGCATGGCTGGCAGCGTGTCCCGGCTCCATGGTGGTCACCGTGCTGGCGGGCCTGCCACCCGCATCCGTGGCAGCGCCGCCGTGGGACGCGGGTGCGGGCTTTGCCAGCGCGCGCGAGGCGGTGCTGGCCAGGCGCGAGGAAGACCGCACCGCGCTCGCCATGCTGCAGGCAACGCCGCTCTGGCTGGACTTTCTCGACGGGCAGTACGGCGTGCCAAGCGCGCTGGCGGCGCTCGTGCAAGCGTTGTCAGAGGTCGTGGCGGCACATCCGGATGCGCCGGTGCTCGCGCCCGCCGGGGTCTTCCACAGCGACCATCTCCTGGTGCACGCCGCCTGCGCGCAGGCATGGGCCGGCAGCCGGGAGCGGGCCTGGCTGTTCTACGAGGATGCGATCCACCGCCGTACCCCCGGGCAGCTTCAGCGGCAACTGGTGAACTGGCATGCAGCCGGCGTGGCGGCTACGCCGCAGACGCCCCTGCGCGAGCCCTCGCATGCGGCCCGCAAGGCCCGCGCGGTGGCCGCCTATGCCAGCCAGTTGCCGCTGTTCAGCGGCGCACAACTGGCCGATTTATCCGCGCCCGAACGCTACTGGCGATGGCTTGCTAAGGATTGCGCTTAAGCGCGCGCGTTCGGCTTCAGGCTTGCGCTTACTTGAACAGCATGCTGACCATCACCAGGGCCAGCAGGCCGAGATAGACGCGCGCATGCACCCGGTCGGGGATGCGCCCGGCCAGCGGGGCGGCAAGGCGGATGCCGGCCAGGGAGCCGAGCGATAGCAACCCGAACGCGGCAAGGTCGATGTACCCCAGATAGCCGCTGCCCAGCGCCACCGGCTGGTACCACGCCATGGCCACGTAGGCCAGGGTGCCCTGCACGGCAATCGGCAGGCTCAAAGGGTTAGCCATCGCCGTGGCTTGCGTCATGCTCAGGCCGCGGCGGCGTAGCAGGGGCACGGTCATGACGCTGCCACCCACCCCGAGGAAGGTGGCGACCAGGCCGATCGCCAGGCCGCCCGCCACCGTCTTCGCCTGCCCGAGCCGCTGGGGCGAACCCTCCCCGGCGCGCCAGGCAATCGAGCAGCGTGACGCCAAGGTAGGCCACAAAGGCAAGGCGCACCACGTCACTGCTCGCCAGCGTGGCAGCGCCGGCGCCCATGACCGCGCCCAACCCGATAAATCCCGCCAGCGGCCATACATAGGGCCACAGGATGTTGCCCGCCAGGCGGTGCTTGCGTGTGGCGAGCGAGGCGCTCAGGATCATCACCGCCGTTGAGGTCGCGACGGCTATGTGCATGGCGGACTGGCCTGGCGCGTGCGCATCGGCGGCGCTCAATGCGCGGTAAAGCAAAGGCACCACCACAAACCCGCCGCCGAAGCCGAACAGCACGGTGGTCACGCCTGTCAGGCAGCCGAACAGGATAAAGAGGAGATAAAGCATCGCAGAAGAGGAATGGGTTCCAGGTCAGTCCACGATACGTGCGGTTGGCATGGCCAACTTTCGAAGATTGGTCAATAATGTTTGTGTTTCAGCCATTGAGACTTCTGACATTAGGCCATTTGGCCGTTCCACCCCTGCCGCCGCCCTTCCCCTCCATGCTCAACGTCCGCATCGACGACTACGACCACGTGCCCAGGCCCGTGGTTGCGATCGGCACCGACTACCCCAAGGGCTACCTGCTGCCGCGCCACGCCCATCGCCGCGCGCAACTGCTCTATGGCGCCACCGGTGTGATGCACGTGGCTACGCGCGATGGCAACTGGATCGTTCCGCCGCAGCGCGCGGTCTGGATTCCGCCGGGGATGGCGCATGAGGTCACGATGCTGGGCGTCAGCACGCGCAGCCTGTATATCGAGCCCGGCGCCGTGCCCGGGCCGGGCGATACGTGCCAGGTGGTGGGGATATCTGCCTTGATGCGGCAGTTGCTGATTGGCGCGGTGGAGATGCCCGCGCATTACGATCCCGACGGCCGGGACGGCGCACTGGTCACCCTGCTGCTGCACGAGATCGCGGGCTTGACGGCGCTGCCCTTGCATATTCCGCTGCCGCGCGATGCGCGGCTCGCGCCGCTGTGCCACGCCTTTCTCCGGCAGCCCGACACGCATGATTCGCCGCAGCGCTGGGCGCTGGCGCTGCATATGAGCAGCCGGACCTTCAGCCGGTTTTTCCGCGAACAGACGGGCATGGCGTTCTCGGCATGGCGCCAGCGCGCCTGCGTGGTCCTGGCCCTGTCACGGCTGGCCGCCGGCGACGCCGTCACCCGCATTGCCCTGGATTTCGGCTATGACAGCCCGGCGGCATTCTCGACCATGTTTCGCCGCGTGCTGGGCCACGCCCCAACTGAATACTTGCAGCTGGGCATGGGCAGCCAGCCCGCCGCCGCTAAGCCGCTGGCCGCCGCATTGCTGCCTGCCAATTTGCCCGTCGAAGCCCCGGCCACATCTAGGCGTGGCATCGCCGCGCCATTTGTATGCTACGGAACAAGGCGAAATCCCAGACACGCGTCAGAATAGGCTGTCGGCGCAACATCAGACGCGCAGCAGGCTGCCCTCCCGCCCCGGAACCTATATTGCAAACAAAGGACGCGGGGAGCACCTGTGTTGCCTCGACCTATATCGGCCGTTTCGGCCATTTTCTTTCGTCGGAGTACTTCAAAGGGGAATGTAATGAGCAATATGGAAGCGGGTTGCCTGCAAGCTAGCCGTACGTCGCACCAGGCCGCCGCCGCGGTGGCTGCCTGGCCGGACTTTGTCACCGCGCGGGTGGCGGGGCACGAGGTAGAACGCGTACAGAAGCGCTGGGGCGGCAGCCACCTGCTGCACGGCCGGCAACCCGGGCCCGACGCGGTGCATTTCTCTAGCAACGACTATCTTTGCCTGCTCGGCGAAGACAAGCTGGTGCGCGCGCAGACGGCCGCCATGCGCGGGCCGGATAGCGAGTTGCTGATGTCGGCGGTGTTCCAGTATGGCGACAATCCCACCAGCCGGCTGGAGCGCAAGCTGGCGCAGTTCAGCGGCGCCCAGGACAGCATCCTGTGCCAGTCCGGCTGGGTGGCCAATGTGGGCCTGCTGCAGAGCATTGCCAACGAACGCACGCCGGTCTACCTGGACATGCTGGCCCATATGTCGCTGTGGGAAGGCGCCCACGCTGCGCGTGCCCGTGCCGTGCCGTTCATGCACAACGACGCCGAGCACGCCGAGCGCCAGATCCGCAAGGACGGCCCCGGCATCATCGTGGTGGATTCCGTCTACAGCACCAATGGCAGCTTGTGCCCGCTGACCGATTTCGTCGAAGTAGCGGAGCGCACCGGCAGTGTAATCGTGGTTGACGAGTCACATTCTCTCGGCACGCACGGGCCTGGCGGCGCCGGCCTGGTGGCGCAGCTCGGACTGTCGAAGCGGGTTCACTTCCAGACGGCCAGCCTGGCCAAGGCGTTTGGCGGCCGTGCCGGCCTGGTGACCTGCCCGTCGTCGTTCAAGGGGTACTTCGCGGCAGAATCGCGCCCGGCCATTTTCAGCTCGGGGCTGCTCAGCCATGAACTGGCCTGGTTCGACGCCGCCACGGATTTCATCGTCGGGGCGGACGATCGCCGCAGGCAGCTGCACGCGGTATCGGCTCACGTGCGCCGCGCGCTGTCCGGGCTGGGCTACAACGTCTCGGCGGGATCCGAGCAGATCATCGCGCTGGAGTCAGGCACCGAGGAGCAGACGCTCGTATTGCGCAATGCCTTGCAATCGCGCGGCATCTTTGGCGCCGTCTTTTGCGCCCCGGCCACCGCGCGCGACCGCGCGCTGATGCGGTTGACCATGCATGCCCACCTTACCGCCGTGGAAATCGATCGCCTGATCCAGGTCTGCGCGGAAATCCGCAATGAGGTGAACCTGGCCGGCTGGCGCTCCACCCAGCGCAAGCCACGCACGCCCGTGGCGCGCCCGCCGATGGCCAGGCAGACCGCGCTGCAAGCCAGCCTCGAAGCGCTGCACGGCACGGCCTGAAGCAGGCTCAGCTTGCCGCGCCGCCGCCCGGGCCGGGCTTGGCAGCCGGGAACTCGAGGACGAACTCCGTATATTCGTGCTCGACCGAGCTGCAATGGATCCGCCCATCCCAGGCCTCGAGGGTCTCCCGGCAAAAAGCCAGGCCGATGCCGGTTCCCTCGTTGCGCGGATAGGTGTGGAAGCGCTTGAAGATGGACGGCAGTTCGCGCTCAGGCACCCCGGTGCCGGTATCGCGGAAAATCAGCCGGTTGCGCCGGGTGCCATGCTCCAGCCGCAGCCGGATATCGCCGTGCCCTGCTCGCGCCAGCGCGTGCAGCGCGTTCTTGATCAGGTTGAACAGCACCATGACCATCAGCTTCTGGTCCGCGTGGATCAGGAAATCCTCCTCCAGATCGGCGCGCACCAGCTCCCGCTGGCCGGCTTCGAACGGGTAGCGGGAGAGCGCCTCGTCCACCGCCTGGCCCAGCAGGAAATGCTCGCTGGGCCCGTGCAGGGTCTTGGCGCGCGCATTGACCAGCAGCACGTCGATGCCGTGGTTCATGCGGTCGACCTCCAACTGGATCCGCGGCAGCGCATCCTTGAGCAGGCCAAAATGCGCCCGTGGCAGGTGCAGCGAGTTCTCCGGCGTCTCGTTTTCCTCATAAAAGCGGATCAGCCCCGGCAGGTACCGGCCCATGCCGAGCGCCGTGGAGCCGATGCTGCGGATCGGCGTGCGCAACTCATGGGCCACCGTGCCCAGCGCTATCGCCATGCCGTCCAGCTTTTCCTGGATCAGGATGCGCTGGTCGATCTTCAGCACAGCGATGGTACAGATGGTGAAGCCGATGATCGGCAGCTCCATCGGCCAGTTAACCTCAAGCATTGCAGCCGGCGGCGGCGTGACGAAGTTATAGACCAGCCACGCCATGGCCGTGCCCACCACCAGGGAGGTGGCGCCACCCAGCCAGCCGCTGAAGTTGAAAAGGATGATGACGGCGATCACGAGCGACTGGGACCAGACCAGGTTGCCGTGATTCATCAAATACATGTAGACGAAGAAAAACGACAAGCTGTACGTCAATGTCGCCAAAAAATGCGCAGGAAGCCATTTCTTGTCGCGCAGGTCGCGCGAGACGATCAGCGGCAGGCACAGGACCATGGCCACCAGCCGCAGGGCCAGGCTCTCGTAAGGCTGGGGAAACCAGAATTTCCAGATCAGGTAGAACGCCGGGTAGCCCGTAAAGGCGAGCCACCCCAGCAGGCGGATGCGCTTGACCTGGGCTGGCTGGCGGATATCGAGATGGACTTCCCTGGCAAGCACCCGGCGCAGGCGCATCGCGCTTTCACCGCAACTGCGTTGAATCTGGGCAAGCATGTTGAGAACCGGCTGATGGCTGATGGTGGCAACGATGCGAAAGTGTAGCCGGATACACCGGCTTTTTTCCCGGCTTTGTGCGCTTTTCGTAGCTTAGGCTGGAATCCGCCATTGGCTTGCCGCGCCCGGTTTCAATCCAGCAGGTGCCCCATCCGCTCGCGCTTGGTCTCCAGGTATTTTTCGTTCTCGGCGTTGGACGGCACGATGTGGCGCATCTGCTCGACCACCTTGATGCCTGCGGCTTCCAGCGCCTGCTTCTTCTTCGGATTGTTGCTCATCAGCCGGATCGACTTGACGCCCCACTGGTGCAGCAGGTCGGCCGCAAACGCGTAGTTGCGGCTGTCGATTTCCTGGCCCAGCGCCAGGTTGGCGTCGACCGTGTCGAGCCCGCCGTCCTGCAGCGCATAGGCGCGGATCTTGTGGCCCAGGCCAATCCCGCGCCCTTCCTGGCCGCGCAGGTATAACAGGATGCCGCGGCCTTCCTCGGCGATCTTCTTCATGGCCAGGTCGAGCTGCTCGCCGCAGTCGCAGCGGCACGAGCCGAACACGTCGCCGGTCAGGCATTCGGAATGCAGGCGGGTCAGCACGGCCTCGCCGGTGATGTCGCCGACGCTCAGCGCAAGGTGTTCGATGCCCGAAACGGCACCCTTGAAGGCGTGGGCGGTAAATTCGCCAAAACGGGTCGGCAAGCGGGCCGAGCCGATCAGCTGGATCTCTGTGTCGTTCATGTCAGTCGGAGTTTGGCGCCGGCCTTGGCGGCGCGGCATCGGGGCGCTTGATAGCGTCTAGTCCGCTACGGTAGCACGAGCGGGGCCGGATCGCTGGCGGGCAAGTAGCCGGGAGCCCGCCAGCGGCGTGTCTTTGGCCTGAAAGTCGCGTTCAAACGTGCCCCTCGGGCACCTTCTTAGTCGAGCTCGATCGGCTGGCCGTGGGGCGTGCGCCGGGCCGCAGCGTCCCACGCGTCGCGCCTGTCCAGCAGCGCGGCGCCGTCGACCAGGCCCTTGGCAGCCGCGAGCCGCTCCAGCGCGGTCAGCCAGAAGCGGTAGTAATGCTCGCCATTGTCTGGGTCCCCGCCCGCCTGGGCTTCGCGGATGACCTGGGACAGGGTGGCCGCCCATTCCGTCCAGGTAAAGGCGCCGCGCTCATGCAGGGCGAGCGCCAGCGCAAAGGCCTGTGCTTCCCACGGCTCACGGAAGACCGGGCCGGTGCTGTCGCAAGGCAGCGCCGGCAGCGCTGCCCGGATGGCCTGCAGGTTCGCCGGCGCGGTCGATGCGGTCGATGCGGTCCTGGGATCAACCATGGGCCACCTCCGCCGGGTCAAGGTAAGACTCCCAGCAATCCGCGCAGACCGACGCCGCGGTGGTGTCGGCGCCCCACAACTCGGTAGCGGCAAAGCGCACGGTGTAGAGCCACTGCGGCTGGTCGCCCGCGCCGGCCGCGCTGGCGTCCGGAAACACATGGGCGCCATGCACTGCCACGATCTCGCCTTGCCGGCCGCGGCAATAGCGCGGCAGCCGGGTGTGGCCGGCGGGATGCATCTGGCGGGTGCGTACCCGGTCACCCACATGGAAGCGGGCTTCTCCGGGCGCTGGCCGGGCGCTGGGCGTGCCGCGCGCCAGGGCCGGGGCCACCTGATCCGCGCCAAGGATGCGCGCGAGGGGCAGTGGCGGCGCGGTGGATGCGCCGCTGGCGATTTCCTCCGCGCTGGCCAGGCCGGTCTTGACCAGCATGGCCTTGAGGCCTTCGAACCAGATCTGGTAGTAGCTGCTGCCAAGGTACTGCGCCGGAGGCAGGCTTTCACGGGCCGCGCGCATGGTGTCGATGTTCCACTTGCCCACCGCACCCATGGCGAGCGTGAGCGCGAGCATGCGGCGCTCCCAGCCGGCGTGGAACACCGGCTCATCGGGTTCCGGGCGAACCGAGCCGAAGCCCTGCATGCCGCCAAGGTCCTGGCCACCGTTCATTGCGGCTCCTTTGCCGTTGCCGGCGCGGTGACGTCGCGCAGCAGCCCCGTGCCGATCATCGCGTCGCGGCTCACCAACTCCGCCAGCGCGTCCTCGCTCCAGCCCTCGGTGCCGGCCGGGCGCATGGGCAGCACCAGGTAGCGCAGCTCGGCGGTGGAGTCCCACACCTGGATCTGCACCGCCTCCGGCAGGGTAAAGCCAAAATCGCGCAGCACGCCGCGCGGGTCGATCACCGCCCGGGCGCGGTAAGGCGCGGACTTGTACCAGACCGGTGGCAGTCCCAGCACCGGCCAGGGATAGCAGGAGCACAGGGTGCAGACCACCATGTTGTGGGTGGCGGGCGTGTTCTCCAGCACGATCATGTGCTCGCCCTGGCGGCCGGTGAAGCCGAGCGAGGCAATCGCAGCCGTGGCGTCGGCCAGCAGCCAGGCCTTGTAGGCCGGGTCGGACCAGGCCTTGGCCACCACGCGCGCGCCGTTGCGCGGGCCGATGTGCTGCTCGTAGGTCTCGATCAGGACATCCAGCGCGGCCGGGTCGACATAGCCCTTCTCCACCAGCAGGGATTCGAGCGCACGCACGCGCAGGTCCATCTCGGAGAGCGTGCTGCCACCGTGGTCATGGTCATGGTCATGGTCATGGTCATGGTCGTGCGGGGGAGCGGCAGGCGAGTCGGCAGAGTCTTGGCGCATCGGTGTTTTGGGAGATCGTTCGGGGATCGTTCTGGCACGGACACTGCGAAACAACCAGTATGGCCGCGCCTTTGGCGCTTGGCAATCCGCCCGGCGCCGTCGGAGCGAGGCGGCCTGCGCTCATGCCATCGCCTCGGCGGGCAGCATCGCCTCCAGCACGGCCAGGGTATCCGCGTCATCGATGCGCTTGTCGGTGCGCCAGCGCAGCATGCGCGGGAAGCGCACCGCGATGCCGCTCCTGTGTCGGCTGCTGCGGGCAATGCCCTCGAAGCCCAGCTCGAACACCAGGCTGGGCGCCACACTGCGCACCGGGCCGAACTTCTCTACCGTGGTCTTGCGCACGATGGCATCGACCTGGCGCATCTCCTCGTCCGTGAGCCCCGAGTACGCCTTGGCGAAGGGCACCAGTGCACGCTGCGGATTGCCCGCCGGCGCGTTCCAGACGGCGAAGGTGAAATCGGTATAGAGGCTGGCGCGGCGGCCGTGCCCGCGCTGGGCGTAGATCAGCACGGCGTCCACGGTGTAGGGGTCGATCTTCCACTTCCACCATACGCCGGTGTCCTTGGTCCGCCCGGCGCCGTAACCTGCCCCCGCCTGCTTGAGCATCATGCCTTCCACGCCCATCTCGCGGGAGGCCTCGCGCAGGCGGGCGTAGGCCGGCCAGTCTGGCGCGCTGACCAGGGGGCTGAGTTCCAGCGCCGGATGCTTGTGCCGTGCCTCCAGCGAATCCAGCTGGCGGCGACGCTCGACGTGCGGGCGCGCGCGCCAGTCCTCGCCCTGCCATTCCAGCAGGTCGTAGGCCAGCAGGATCACCGGGGTTTCACGCAGCAGCCGGGCGCTCAGGTTCTTGCGGCCGATGCGCTGCTGCAAGCGCGCGAACGGCTGCGCGCGGCGCCCTTCCCAGACCACGATCTCGCCGTCGAGCACGGTGCCGTCGGGCAGGCCGCGCGCCATCTCCACCAGTTCCGGAAAGCGCTCGGTCATCAGGTCCTCCCCGCGCGACCAGATCCAGGTCTCGCCGCCGCGCTTTACAACCTGGGCGCGGATACCGTCCCATTTCCACTCGACCAGCCAGTCCCTCGGTGGGCCGAGCACCGTGGCGAAGTCCTCCGGGTCCGCCTGCAGCGGGTGGGCGAGGAAGAACGGATACGGCTGGCCGCCAATGCGCGCTTCGGCACCCTCCCCGCCCACCGGGGCCAGCAGGGCGAGATAGCGCTGCGGGCCAGGGCGCGCCGACAGGTCCGTGTAGCCCACCAGCCGTTCGGCCACGCGCTTGGGGTCGATGCCGGCCACTTCGCCCAGGGCGCGAGTGACCAGCAGCCGCGACACGCCCACGCGAAAGCTGCCGGTGATGAGCTTGAACAACACCAGCCGCGCCGGGGTGTCCAGCACCTGCCAGAGCGCGTCCAGGCGCGGCAGCAGCGTCTCGGGCGGCAAGCCCCGCAGCGGCAGCAGGCGTTGCTCCACCCAGTCGGCCAGGCCGTCTTCGTCGGTATGAGCCGCGGGTGGCAGCAGCAAGGCAATGGTCTCCGCCAGGTCGCCCACCATCTGGTAGCTTTCCTCGAACAACCAGGGTGGCAAGCCCGAGGCGGTCTGCGCCAGTTCGCGCAGCACCGCCACCGGCACCAGCTGGCGCGGCTTGCCGCCGGCCAGGAAGTACACCGCCCAGGCGGCGTCGCGCGGCGAGGCGGCGCGCAGGTAGGCTACCAGCGCGGCCAGCTTGGCGTTGCTGGAGGTGGTGGCGTCGAGATCCGCGTAGAGCGCGGCGAAGGCCCTCATGCCGGGGCCTCGCCGGCGATGGCAACAGATGCGGCCGCCTCGGCATCGCCAGCGGCGGCGGCGTCCTCGTCCCCGTACTCGGTCTGGAACGCCTGCGCCTGCCAGCCACCTTCGTTCAGGTAGCGCACCATCACCGGCACATTGCCGTGGGTGACGATGACGCGCTGCGCCCCGGTGGCCTCGATGGCGGACAGCAGCCCGGGCCAGTCGGCGTGGTCCGACAGCGCGAAGCCACGGTCTACGCCGCGCCGCCGGCGCGTGCCGCGCAACTGCATCCAGCCGCTGGCGAAGGCATCCGCGGCATCGCCAAAGCGCCGCATCCAGCTGGAGCGCTGGGCGGACGGCGGCGCCAGCACCAGGGCCTGGCGGAAGGCCACCGGCTTGCCAGGCAGATCTGTCGTGCGCAAGGTGGGCGGCAGGGCCACGCCGGCCGCCTCGTACGCCGCGTTGAGCGCGGCCATGGCGCCGTGGGTGACGATGGGCCCGTGGCCCTCGCCGGCCGCTGCCAGCCCATGCAGGATCCGCTGGGCTTTGCCAAAGGCGTAGCAGTACAGCACGCTGGCGCGGCCCGCCTCGGCATTGGCGCGCCACCAGGCGTGGATCTCGGCCATGATCCGCGCCTGCGGCTGCCAGCGGTAGACCGGCAGGCCAAAGGTGCTCTCGGTGATGAAGGTGTCACAGCGCACCGGCTCGAACGGCGCGCAGGTGCCGTCGGCCTCGACCTTGTAGTCGCCCGAGGCGACCCATACCTCGCCGCCGTATTCCAGCCGCACCTGGGCCGAGCCGAGCACGTGGCCAGCGGGATGCAGACTCAGGCGCACGCCGTGGTGATTGATGCTCTCGCCGTAGGCCAGCGTATCGAGCCGGATGCCGGGCAACCGCGCCAGCATCACGCCCCGGCCGGGTTCGGCGCACAAGTAACGCCCATGCCCGGGGCGGGCATGATCGGCATGGGCGTGGGTGATGACGGCACGCTCCACCGGGCGCCAGGGATCGATGTAGAAGTTTCCAGGCGGGCAATAGAGTCCTTCAGGCCGGGCGACGATGAGGTCCATGTTGGGGTGACGCAAGCAAGGTTGACCCGGCGTAGAGCCGCAAGATCCGGGCAAGGGCCGTCGCGCCACGATACACCGGCGCCGGCGGGGCATGGATATTGCCACTGGCGGTAGCGGAGTTTGTTTTTCGCTCCGCGTTTGCCCGGTGTTCGACAGCGCCGCAGGAGGGCCGTCCATGCCACCCAGATTTTTCGTCAAGCGCCTCGGAGGCGCCCTTGCCTTGCTGCTCGCGGGCGCGCTGGCCAGCGCGCCGCTCCACGCGCGCCTGCCCCCGCTTTCGCCAGAGCAGCAACAGGCCGCCGACGCCCGCAAGGCCAAGGAAGCGGAGGAAGCCAAGCGGCAGGTCGAAGCGTTGACGCAGGTGCAGGACACCCTGGCCGCCCGCTTCGGCAAGGGCGGGGGAACCTCGGCGCAATCGTCGCCCGCCCAGATTCCCCAGAAGGCTGTGGAGGCGCCAGGCAACGCCGGGCCAAGCGGCGGCACATCGCCGAGCGCCGAGGCACACAGCGGCGAGGCGGCGCGCAAGTAAGTGCCGCCGGAACCTGCCTTGCCATTGCCCTTCCTGGGCCCCTCGCGGCACGCCGCATTTACAAGCGCATGCCAAAGCTACACGGTGACCGGGCACTGCCGCCTGCCCTGTTTCCCCCTGTTTCATTCCTACCCACCGACTCCAGGAGCCCGACATGACCCAGCAACCAGCCCATACCCCCCATGCCGACCCATCCGCCGGCGCGCTTGCCGGCAAGCGCGTTGCGCTGCTGGTCACCGACATGTTCGAACAGGTCGAGCTCACCGGCCCGCGCC
>NZ_BAAILO010000129.1:49877-52894 GCF_054589115.1 Cupriavidus sp. 8B
CTGGCGCCACCACGGTGATCCTTGCGCCGGAGCACGGCGAAGTCCAGGGCGCGCACCACCACGCCAAGGCCGACCGCTTTGGCGTGCAGGCCGTGCTGTCCGAAGCACATCCCGACGATTTCGACGCCGTGGTACTGCCGGGCGGTGTCATGAATGCAGACGCCTTGCGTACCAAGCCGGAGGCCCAGCGCTTCGTCAAGAGGATCCAGGATGACGGCAAGCCGATCGCCGTGATCTGCCATGGCGCCTGGCTGTTGGTCTCCGCCGGGCTGGTCAAGGGCCGTACGCTGACCAGCTGGCCGTCGCTAGCCGACGACATTCGCAACGCCGGCGGCGAATGGGTGGATCGCGAGGTGGCGCGGGACGGCAACTGGGTCAGCAGCCGCAAGCCGGACGATATTCCGGCCTTCAACCGGGAAATGGTGGCCTTGTTCGCCGGGCCAGCCCAGCCGCGCACCACGGCCAATACCCGGTGAGCATCGCGCCGGGTAGGACGCCACCGGGCGCCACCTTGGGTCCTTGTCCTACACGCGGGCACGGCTTTTGCGCCGTTTCCCGTGATCGGGCCGCGGTGCGGCGCGAGTCAGGCCAGCGCGATTGCATGCGAGTACCGGCAAACCGTGGCCAGCCAAGGCAAACGCAATAATCGGCATACCAAGGGGGGAATCGTGGCGCAAACGCTACATGCAGAAAATACCGATCAGGGCCCGGACTTCCTTGTAGCTCTTACAAGCGAGCCTGAGGCGTTGTTGAATGAATGGGTAGCGCAGCAGCTTGCCCTGCCGGGCGGGCAGCGCTTGGCGGAGGCGGATCTGCGTGACCAGTCCCAGCGCTTCCTGCATGGCCTGCGCGAGGCGCTGCGCGCTGGTGCCGCTGAGGACCTGAGCAAGCCGGAATGGGAGCGCGTACGCGGCGTGCTGGTGGATATCTCGCGCCGCCGTGCCCGCGAAGGCTTCTCCCCGGCTGACACGGCCATGTTCGTGTTCTCGCTCAAGCAGCCGGCTTTCATGCGCTTGCGCAAGCTGCTGGCCCAGGACCCGGTCCGGCTGGCGGACGAGACCTGGGCGACCAACACCCTGCTGGACCGGCTCGGCCTTTACACCACGACGCTGTACCAGGCCAGCCGTGAAGAGGTGATCGCGCGGCAGCAACGCGAGCTGATGGAACTGTCGACGCCAGTGGTGCAACTCTGGGACGACATCCTGGCGCTGCCGCTGATCGGCACACTGGATAGCGCGCGGACCCAGACCGTGATGGAGAGCCTGCTGCAAAAGATCGTCGATACCGGCGCCTCGATCGCCATCATCGACATCACTGGCGTGCCCACCGTGGACACGCTGGTCGCGCAGCACTTGCTGAAAACCGTGGCGGCGGCCCGGCTGATGGGCGCGGACTGCATCATCAGCGGCATTCGCCCGCAGATTGCGCAGACCATCGTCCACCTCGGCGTGGACCTGGCCGATGTCACCACCAAGGCGACCCTGGCGGATGCGTTCCAGGTCGCGCTCAAGCGTACCGGGGGCGCCATTACCAGCGCCGCCCAGCGCTAGCCGCGCGCAACGGACGAACGGATATGGAGCGCATTCCAATTCTTCGCATGGGCCGCCTGCTGCTGGTGACGATCCAGGTCGACATGCACGACCGGCTGGCCCTGACGCTGCAGGAGGACCTTTCCGAGCGCATCGTGATGGATCGTGCAAAGGGCGTGCTGATCGACATCTCCTCGCTGGACCTGGTGGATTCGTTCATCGGCCGGATGATCGGCAATACCGCCGCCATAGCACGCGTGCTCGACGCCCAGACCGTGGTCGTCGGCATGCAGCCCGCGGTGGCGATCACCCTGGTCGAGCTCGGCGTCACGCTGGATGGGGTACGCACCGCGCTGAACGTGGAGCGCGGCATGGCCCTGCTGCAGGCCGACGCATGAACCCCCACGACGGCGCTTTCGCGGCCCAGTGGCCCTGGCTCCAGGAGGCCTTGCGCGAGACCGACGCGGCGGTGCAACACGTCCCGTTGCGCACGGGCGAGGACGTGGTGCGGCTGCGCAAGCTGGTGCGCGAAGCGGCGGTGGCACAGGGCATGTCCCTGGTGGACCAGACCAAGCTGGTCACCGCGGCGAGCGAGTTGGCGCGCAACACGGTGCTCTACGGCGGCGGCGGCACCGCGGAAGTCCTGCCGGTGACGGCGGGCGCGCGGCGCGGCGTGCAGCTGCGGTTTATCGACCAGGGCCCCGGCATTGCCGATGTGCAGGCGGCCATGCAGGACGGATTCACCACCGGCGACGGCATGGGCCTTGGCCTGGGCGGCGCGCGCCGGCTGTCCGACGCTTTCGAGATCGATAGCGCGCCGGGCCGGGGGACGACCGTGACCATCGCCCGCTACGGCGTGTTCTGAACACGGGAAGCATGATGCAGATTCGAGCCTCGATCCAGGAAGCCAGCCATGTCGCGCAGGCGCGGCGCACGGTCACCGACCTGGCCATCCGCTGCGGCTTTGGCGAGGTGGCCACGGGCCGCCTTGCCATCGCCGTCTCCGAGGCAGCGACCAACATCCTGAAGTACGGCGGGGACGGCGAATTGCTGATCCGCACCTTGCAGGAGGAAGTCGCCGGGCCGGCCGCGCCGCAGGTGGAGGTGATCGCCATCGACCGCGGCCCGGGCATGGCCAACCTCGGCGCCAGCTTGCGCGATGGCTTCTCCACGGCCGGCACCGCCGGCAACGGGCTGGGGGCAATGAGCCGGCTCGCCACCGCCTTCGATATCTATAGCGCGCCCGGCAAAGGCACCGTCTTGCGCATGGCCTTTTCCCCGTCCGACCGGATGGCCGCGCCGGACTTGCCGGCGATCTCGGTGGGATCGGTGTGCGTGCCCATCGCCGGCGAGACTGAATGCGGCGACGGCTGGCACGTGAGCTCCGCGCGCGAGCTATCCAGCGTCACGGTGGCCGACGGGCTCGGCCACGGCCCCGATGCGGCGCGCGCCGCCGAGGCCGCCAAACGGGTTGCCGCCGCCCATGCC
>NZ_BAAILO010000129.1:52991-89141 GCF_054589115.1 Cupriavidus sp. 8B
GGTGCTGATCGGGCACGCCCATGCGGCACTGCGCGCCACGCGCGGCGCGGCGATCGCGGTAGCCCGCATCGAGACGGAGCCCGGGCGGATCCGCTTTGCCGGCATCGGCAACATCTGCGCCTGCGTGGTCACACCCGGGGCGCTGGGCAGCGCCGGCACGCGGCGCCAGTTGATGTCGCACAACGGCATTGTCGGCTGCACCATGCGCAAGGTGACTGAAGTGGAGGCGCCGTGGCCACCCGACACACTGTTGATCCTGCACAGCGATGGCCTGGGCACGCACTGGGACCTGGATGATTATCCCGGACTGAGCGCGCGGCACCCGGCCATCGTTGCGGCGGTGCTGTACCGGGATTTCGCGCGTGGGCGCGATGACGTCACCGTGATCGTGTGCCGCCGCAACAGCGAATGCCGCACGTGGACGGGCCCCGCGAGCGCCCCGGATTCGCCTGCCGCAGCTGGCCAGGGAGCCTTGTCATGAGGCTCCCGCTCTTCCAGCTCGCCCTGCGCGCGGACACCGATGTGGTGGTGGCGCGCCAGGCAGCCCGCAACGCCGCGGCCGAGCTTGGCTTCTCCGCGATCGAGCAAACGGCCATCGCCACCACGGTGTCGGAGCTTGCGCGCCTGCTGCTGGCGATGGACGAGCCCCGTACGCTGCGCGCGGAGATGATTCGCGGCGATTGCCGCAACGAGATGGCGCGCGAACTCGCCATCGTCGTCGATGCGGCGCCCTCCGCGATTTCAACGCTGGCGCGCATGCTGCGTGGCGAGGCCCTGCCGGACGACCCGCCGGCCCAAGCGCTACTGCATGCCGTGGCGCTGGCCGACACCTGGTCGCTCGAGCCCGAAGGATCGCCGCAAACCCGTCTCGCGATTCGCCGGCATCTGCCGCCAGCCGCGGCCGAGCCTGCGCCCGCCGCGCTGGCTGCCATCTCCGGGCATTGCCTCGAGCGCTCGCCCGATCTCATTGCGAGCGAGCTGCGCGAGCAGAACCGCGAGCTGGCGGGCACGCTGCACGAGCTGGCCGCCCGCCAGCGCGAACTTGAGCTGCTGGCCAACGAACTGGCGGACACCAACCGCGGCGTGGTGGCCCTGTACGCGGAGCTGGATGATCGCGCCGAGCGCCTGCGCGCAGCGGACGAAACCAAGAGCCGCTTCCTCTCCAACGTGAGCCACGAACTGCGCACGCCGCTGAGCTCGATCCGCGCCTTGTCCACGTTGCTGCTCGACCAGACCGATGGCCCGCTCAATGCCGAGCAGGTACATCAGGTGACGATGGTGCGCCATTCCGCCGAGGCGCTGAGCCAGCTGGTGGACGACTTGCTCGACCTGGCGAAGATCGCCTCTGGCAAGACCGAGGTGCACGTCACCGAATTCACGCTGGACAATACCTTCAGCGCGCTGCGCGGCATGATGCGCCCGCTGCAGCACACCGCCGACGTGGAACTGGTGTTCGGCTCCGTCGACCATATCCCGTCGCTGCATACCGACGAGGGCAAGGTGGCGCAGATCCTGCGCAACTTTGTCTCCAACGCGCTCAAGTACACCGAGCGCGGCGAGGTGCGCGTGGGCGCCGTCTACCTTCCTGCTACCGATCAAGTGGTGCTGACGGTTGCGGACACCGGCATCGGCATTGCCCCCGATCACCTGCCGATGGTCTTTGAAGAGTTCGTGCAGGTCGCCAACCCGCTGCAGCACCGGGTCAAGGGAACTGGCCTGGGCCTCCCGTTGTGCCGCCAGCTTGCCGAATTGCTGAACGGCGACATCCATGTCCAAAGCGAGGCTGGCAAGGGATCCACCTTCACGCTGATGATCCCTGCCCACTGCCACGCGCGAACGCGCCACGCTGCACCTTTCGATACGCCACATCGCTGAGTTCGCCATGAACATCCTGCCCTCTCCCATCAACGCCAAGCGCCCGCTGATCCTTAACGTGGACGATAGCGACGGGCCTCGCTACGTCAAGGGCCGCATCCTGCAGCGCGCGGGCTTCTCCGTGCTGGAGGCCGCGAGCGGACAGGCCGCGCTGTCCCTGGTCCGCCAGCATGCCCCGGACCTGGTGCTGCTGGATGTGAAGCTGCCCGACATCAATGGGCTGGAAGTGTGCAGGCTGATCAAGAGCGATCCCGAGACCGCCAGCACGCTGGTGCTGCAGACTTCGGCCGCGCTGACCGAATCGCGCCACCGGGTGCAGGCGCTGGATGGCGGCGCCGACAGCTACCTGGTCGAGCCGGTGGAGGCAGAAGAACTGGTATCGAGCATCAATGCCCTGCTGCGCATGCGCAAGGCTGAGGAAGCCTCCCGCCAGTCATCGCAAGCCCTGCGCGAAAACGAGGAATTGTTCCGCCAGCTGGCCGAGAATCTCTCCGATGCGCTGTGGATCCTGGACCCCGCCGAGAACCAGTTCCTGTTCATGAGCCCGTCGTTCGCCCAGCTCTGGGCGCGCCCGGTGGAAGACCTCAAGCACAACCCGCGCTTTTGGCTCGCCAGCGTGCACGCCGAGGACCGCGAGCGCATGGAAGCCGCCTTCGATGCGATGCTGCGCGACGGCCATATGGATGCGGAATTCCGGCTCGAGCGAGGCGATGGCGAGGTACGTGAGGTCCGCGCGCGCGCATCCCCGGTCTCCAATACGGCTGGTGTCTTCTATCGCGTGGCCGGCATCTGCCAGGACATTACCCCGCAAAAGCGTGCCGAGCGCATGCTTCTGGAAGAGGACCACCGCAAGGACGATTTCCTCGCCATGCTGGCCCACGAGCTGCGCAACCCGCTCGCACCGATGCGCAGCGCCGCCGACTTGCTGATGCGCTGCGCGCCAAGCCGCGAGGACACCTTCAAGGCGCGCGACATCATTGCCCGCCAGCTGCATCACCTGACCCGCCTGGTGGACGACCTGCTCGATGTCGCACGCTTCACCCAGGGCCGGATCGTGCTGCGCGACGACCTGGTCGAGCTGCGCACCGCGTTGAATACCGCCGTGGAAGCCGTGCGCCCGTTGATCGATTCCCGTGGCCACACGCTGCGGCTGAGCGTGCCGGAGGGGCCGATGCCCGTACGCGGCGACCTGGTGCGGCTGACCCAGATCTTCAGCAACCTGCTGCACAACGCGGCGCGCTATACCCAGCCGGACGGCCAGCTTGCGCTGGAAGTCACCAGCGATGGCACGCTGCTCACGGTCCGCGTCCAGGACAACGGCCCCGGCCTGTCACCACAGGCGCTGCAGGCCATCTTCGACCCGGCCACCGCGCATCACGGCGACAAGCCCGCTGGCACCACCAGTGCGCAAGGCATGGGCATCGGCCTCTCGCTGGTGCAAAAGCTGGTCAAGCTGCACGGCGGCAACGTCTACGCGCAGAGCGCGGGCGCCGGCCTGGGCTGCACCTTTGTGGTGGAACTGCCCGCGCAGCCGTGGCAGAGCTGGCAGCCCGAGGTGGGCAAGCTACGGTCCCGGCCCGGCACGCCGCGCACGGTGATGGTGGTGGACGACAACATCGATGCGCTGGAGGCGATGGCGCTGACGCTGGAGGCCATGGGACACACGGTGGTGACCGCCATCGACGGGCCGGCCGCCATCGTGCGGGCAGTCAAGGCGCAGCCCGATGTGATCTTGCTGGATCTTGGGATGCCGGCGATGGATGGTTTCGAGATTGCGCAGCGGCTTCGGGCCATACCGGAGTTGCAGCATGTGCGGCTGGTGGCCTTGACTGGTTATAGCCAGCCGGCTGACCGGCAGCGCACGACGGAAGCCGGATTCGACCAGCATCTGGTGAAGCCGGTGGATCTGGAGGCGTTGTTGCGGATTCTGGATGACCTTGGGGAGCCGGTTGCCCCCCGACCTTGACTTTTCGGAGATGGAACATGCAGCTGCACTTTCATATCACACCCGAGCCTGATCAGACCCCGACACCGCCGGAAGTTCCGCCGCCGGAAGTGCCTGATCCCGATCCGCCCGCTCCCGTGAGCGATCCGCCGCCCGGGGACAGGCCGCCGCCGCCACAGCGGGCGTGAGGCTTCAACGCCAACAAGAGACCGGGCTGGCCGCGCATCCGGCCCGCCCGGTATCCCGCAATCGTTGCACGCAGGAAATCCTGCTCACCCCGCCCGCACACCCCACCCGCTCACCCGCTCACCTCACCCCGTTATTCACACTCGCTCACCGGCCGACCCACGGGTCATAGTGATCGGACTCCCAATACGCCGAAGTGCCGTAATACTGGTGGATGCTGGTCGCCCATTGCGGATCGGCCATGGTCGGCCAGTGATCCTTGTCGAATCCGGGCGCGCCCTTGAGCTTTTCCTTGTCGATGCCAAGCACAAAACACTTGCGCCGCGTATCTAGCGTCAGCGCCGACCAGGGAACCGCGAACAACTTCTCCCCGATGCCGAGGAAGCCACCAAACGACAGTACGGCATAGGCGACCCGCCCGCCCCGCACGTCGATCATGATGTGGTCGATGGTCCCAAGATCCTCGCCGCCCGGGCCAATCACCTTGTTGCCTTCCAGCGTATCGGCGGCCATCACGAATGGCCCCGGGCCGGAGCGGTCCGCATCGAGCTCGCCGACGATGGCGGCGCCGGGCACAGGCGGGTTGGCTGGGTTGGCTGGGTTGGTTTGTAGTGGGTTCATGTGTCTGTACCTCCAGGTTCGAATTCAGGCTGTGAAGGGTGAGAAGCCGGGCCGGCCTGCGATTCAATGCGAATCCGTCTTGCCCTTGAGATGCGCGGCGGGCTTTGCCCCGGCGGGCTGGTGCTCGCTGCCGCGCTTGAGACTCCAGTCCGTGTCGTCGCGCGGCGTGCTGGTTTTCCTCTCGGCGTGCATGGCGGCGCTAGGCGAGATCGGGTCGCTGGCCGGGAACGTCATGTCGAGCGCATCGTCCACCGCTTCCTGATAGGTGGCGGGGGCTTTTTGCTGTGTGTCCCTCGCGGTCCTGGCGGCCTTCGGCGGCGTGGACTTGCCGATGGCGTGCGACTTGGCCTTTTCCTTATGCATGTTCGGCTCCTTGAGCAGGGTTCGGGACATCCTGTTCATGCAAAGGGCGGGCCAATATGCACTGATGGCCTGCAGGAGGCAGCCGTGCCAATCCACGCAGGCTGAAGACGGCCTTTCGCGGGCGAAAAAAATAGCGCCCGCAAACGCGGGCGCCATGCATATTATGCTGAGATCGGTAAAAGCTACGGGTTCAAGGGGATCCGTGCGCGATGGCATGCAGCGGAAAACTCACGGAAATGCACACCCATCCGCTATCGGTCGAACACCCCTGCCCTTCGGCCTCGATGTGCGCCCCATGCGTCTCCACCAGCCGCCTGGCGAGCAGCAGCGCGGTGCCCTGGCGTGGCGCCGATACACCGCCCTGGACCTTGCGCCGGCGGAAGAAATCGGAAAGGACGGCAATGCGCTCGTCCTTGCGTGCGTCGGTGGGCGCCCGGCTCTCGGTAATGCGCAGCCGGATCCGCCCCACCTCCGGCTTGAGGTGCGCCTCCACGGTATCAGCGCTGCGCGCATGGCGGATGCAATGCACCAGCAGGTGACGCAGCAGCGGATCCAGGCGGCGGGGGTCGGCGTCGATCTGCAGGGCGGCGGCAGGCTGCCCCTCAGGGGTATCCACAAGCGCCGCAGCCAGGGTTACGCCGCGCGCATCGGCCACCGGGCGTACCTCGTCCGTCGCCTTCTGCAGTGCGGCCAGCAGGTCCACGCGCTCCCACTGCGGCGGGCTCTCGTCGGCCAGCAGCGCCACCGCCTCCTCCATGTGTTCGATCAACGCCAGCTGCTGCTGCATGCCGGTGCGCATGCCGGAAAGCGCCCGCTGCGCGGAGGTCGGGGGCGTGTCGAGCGAGCGGTCCAGCACGTAGGCCCAGCTCTGCACTCCGTTAAGCGCGGAGCGCAGGTCATGCGCCACCTGGCCGATCAACGCGGCGACTTCGGCGGTGCTCTGGATCGGCCAGGTGGATTCACCGGCCACGGGATGACCCGGTGCGTCGGGGCCGTCAGAAGGATTATGTTGCTGCGACATCGATACCTTGTGGGGACTGCATGCTCACCCGGTTGTCATGCAAAAAGCATACCGCGCACGCAATTGGATTGCATCCGCGCGGCCCGAAACCGCAATCCAGGCACGCATCCGCAAAATCTTGTCTAGGATCAGAGACGTGGCTGCGCTGCGCCCTCGTCTTGCCACTCCCCGGGCTGCCACGCTTCTTGCATGCCATCCCGCGCGGGCGCCACCGCACGCGTCCCTGACCGATGCCACCAGGAGGATCCCGATGACGGCAGATACCGAGCCGACAGTCCCGCCCGCCCCGTCCGCCGCGCACCCCGGCCATGACACCCGTACCGCCATGTCCAGCGCCACCATCCGGCGCGCCTTCCTCGACCATGTGTTCTATACGCAGGGCAAGCTGCCGGGCCTGGCCAGCGGCAACGATCTCTACCAGGCCCTTGCCCACACCGTGCGCGACCGGCTGGTGCAGCGCTGGATCAGCACCGCCGAGGCCTACCTTGGCCAGCCATCGCGCACTGTCGCCTACCTTTCCGCGGAATTCCTGATGGGCCCGCACCTGGGCAACAACCTGGTCAACCTGGGCATCTGCGACGAAGTGCGGGAGGCCATGGCGGAGCTCGGCCTCGACCTGAATGAAATCCTCGCGCAGGAGGAGGAACCTGGCCTGGGCAATGGTGGCCTGGGCCGGCTGGCGGCCTGCTTCATCGATTCGCTTGCCACGCTGGAGACGCCGGCGCTGGGCTATGGCATCCGCTACGAATACGGCATATTCCACCAGTCCATCATCGATGGCATGCAGGTGGAAAGCACCGACACCTGGCTGCGCAACGGCAACCCGTGGGAGATCCAGCGCTCGGAGTGGGCGGTGCAGGTCAAGCTTGGCGGGCATACCGAGCGCTACACCGATGACCGCGGGCATTACCGCGTATGTTGGGTGCCGGACAAGACCGTGGTGGGCGTGCCCTTCGACTCGCCAATCCTCGGCTACCGCGTCAATACCGTAAACACGCTGCGCCTGTGGCGCGCGGAGGCCACCGAAGCCTTCGACTTCAATGTGTTCAACCGGGGCGACCACCTCGGTGCGGTCAGCAAGAAAGTGACCTCCGAAAACCTGACCAAGGTGCTTTACCCGAACGACGAAACGCAGCAGGGCAAGGAGCTGCGGCTGGAGCAGCAATACTTCTTCGTCTCGTGCTCGCTGCAGGACATGCTGCGCCTGCTGGACGCGCACGGCATCCCGCTGACGCGCTTCCATGAAAAATTCGCGGTGCAACTCAACGACACGCATCCCTCGATCGGCATCGCCGAGCTGATGCGCCTGCTGGTGGACGACCACGACCTGCCCTGGGACCAGGCTTGGGACATCACCCGGCGCGCCTTTGCCTATACCAACCATACGTTGTTGCCCGAGGCGCTGGAGCGCTGGCCGGTGCCGCTGTTCGAGCGCATCCTGCCGCGCCACCTGGAGATCATCTACGAGATCAACGCGCGCTTCCTGGACGAAGTGCGCATCCGGTTCTACGGCGACGCGTCGCGCCTGGCGCGGCTGTCGCTGATCGATGAAAGCGGCCCCCGCTATGTGCGCATGGCGCATCTGGCCTGCGTGGGCAGCCACGCCATCAACGGCGTGGCCGACCTGCATTCGCGCCTGATGCAGCAAGACGTGCTGAAGGATTTTTACGAGCTTTGGCCGGAAAAATTCACCAGCGTCACCAATGGCGTCACGCCGCGGCGCTGGGTGGCGCTGGCCAACCCGCGGCTCACCAGGCTGGCCTGCGACGCCATCGGAGACGGGTGGATACGCGACCTGTCCGGCCTGCGCGCCCTTGAGCCCTACGCCGACGATCCCGCCTTCCGCCACCAGTGGCATGCGGCCAAGCGCGCCAACAAGACCGACCTGGCCCGCGTGATCAAGGACTCCACCGGCGTCGTGGTGGACCCTGATTCGATGTTCGATGTCATGGTCAAGCGCATCCATGAGTACAAACGGCAGCATCTTGCCGTGCTGCATATCGTGGCGCTGTACCACCGCATCAAGTCCGATCCGCACGCGGACATCGTGCCGCGCACCTTCCTGTTTGCCGGCAAGGCCGCGCCTGGCTACCACTATGCCAAGCTGATGATCCGCTTCATCACCGCGGTAGGCGAGGTGGTCAACCGGGACCCGCAGGTGCGCGACCGGCTCAAGGTGGTCTTCCTGCCGAACTTCAACGTGACCTACGGGCAGCGCATCTACCCCGCGGCCGACCTCTCCGAGCAGATTTCGCTGGCCGGCAAGGAGGCGTCGGGCACTGGCAACATGAAGTTCGCGATGAACGGGGCCATCACCATCGGCACCATGGACGGCGCCAACATCGAGCTGCGCGACCATATCGGCGCCGACAACTTCTTCCCCTTCGGCCTGACCGCCACCGAGGTCTACGCGCTCAAGGCGGCAGGCTACCGGCCGAGCATGTTCTTCGATGGCAATGCGGAGCTGCGCGCGGTGATCGGGCTGGCCCGCCAGGGGTTTTTTTCCAAGGGCGACGCGGCCGTGTTCCAGCCGCTGTTCGACGGCTTGCTCCAGCATGACCCCTACCTGCTGCTGGCGGATTTTGCCTCGTACCTGCATTGCCAGCAGGATGTCAGCGCCGCGTTTGCCGACCAGGAGCGCTGGCAGCGCATGTCGGTGCTGTCGTCGGCACGCTCCGGGCACTTCTCGTCCGATCGCGCCATCCAGGAGTACTGCTCCCGGATCTGGCACGTCGGGCCGGTACGGGTACCCCTGCTGCACCAGGCCAGCGACGCCCATGCCGCGCACCGGCACCGGCGCCGGCTCGTCAACGCATGAGCGCAGGCCGGGCAGCGCGCGGTACATGCTAGTTCGGCGCCGTGGTGCTGCCCGGCGGCGTGCTCGTGCCGTTGGCGCGCAGCGATTCGGGCAACTCGCCCCTCGAGGCATATTCTTCCAGGCGGTTATACAAGGTCTTGAGGCTGATGCCGAGTATCTCGGCGGCGTGTTTCTTCACGCCGGAGCACTGCGCCAGCGTGGCGAAGATCAACTGGCGGTCGGCCTCGGCCAGCGACATCCCCACTGGCACCGAGACCACGGCGGTGGCGGCCGGATTGGTCGCCGCGACCTGCAGCGGCACGCGGGCATCGGCAATGAGATCCTGGTCGGCCATGATGTAGGCGCGTTGCACGAAGTTGCGCAGCTCGCGCACATTGCCTGGCCATGCATGCAGTAGCAGGCTGTCCAGCAACTCCGGGGCAAAGCGGCGTTGCGTGCCATGCTCGCCATTCATCTGCTCCAGCAGCGTGTTGGCGATCTGCACCACGTCATCGCCGCGCGCGCGCAGCGGCGGCAGCTCGATCGGGAACACATTGAGCCGGTGATAGAGGTCCGCGCGAAGCTTGCCCTCGGCTACCGCTTCCTCCGGGTTGCGGTTGGTGGCGGCCACCACGCGCACATCGGCATGCAGCTCGCGGTTGGTGCCAACGCGCATGAAGGCGCCGGACTCCAGCACGCGCAGCAGCTTGACCTGCAGCTCGATCGGCATCTCGGTGATTTCATCGAGGAAGAGCGTGCCGCCGTCGGCCCGCTCGAAGTAGCCCTTGTGCTGGCGCTCCGCGCCGGTAAAGCTGCCGCGCTCGTGGCCGAACATCTCGGATTCGATCAGCGTGGGGGAAATCGCGCCGCAGTTCACGGCCAGGAAGGGCTGGCGCCGGCGCGCGGAGAGCTCGTGCAGCGTCTGCGCGGCCAGCTCCTTGCCGGTGCCGCTCTCGCCCACCAGCAGCACCGTGGCTTCGGTGGGGGCCACCTTGCCGAGCTGGTCGTAGACCACCTGCATCGCTTCGGAGCTGCCAAGCAGGCGGCCAAAGCGGCCGTAGCGGCGCAGTTCGCCGCGCAGGCAATGGATTTCCGCCTTGAGGTCGCCGGTGGTGGCAATGCGCTTGAGGATGGTGCGCAGGCGCGTGACGTTGATCGGCTTGACCAGGTAGTCGGTGGCGCCCCGGCGCAGGGCATCCACGGCGGATTCCACACTGGCGTAGCCGGTCATGAGTATCACTTCGACGCCGGCAGTGCCAACCTCGTTGAACAAGTCCATGCCGCTGCCATCGGGCAGCTTCAGGTCGGCCAGCACGGCATCGGGCATCTGCCAGCCGATCTGCAGGCAGGCTTCGCGCAGGTCGCCTGCGGTGGCGGACGTAAAGCCCTCAGCCGCCGCGATCTCGGACAGGGCGGCACAAGCATTTTCATCGTCATCGACGATCAGGATGTGGGGCATCGTTCTCCGTATCGGCACCGTATAACCCGGCTGCCACGGCAAGCACGTCCTGGCCCTATGTCAGAACATACGGCAGTGGTGCGACTTGGCGCCAGGGTTAATCCGGGGATACCACCAATTTTATGCGGGCGCCAGCCGCAGCGGTACCGGTGTCTGTCTGACAACGCCACGCGCCGGCAGGCATTGGCGCAGCAACCGTTCAAAACAGTGGCCTCAAGCCAAAGCACGCGCTAGGATTAGCGCAACTGCCGCCAGATTGCCCCGCCGCCGGCGCACTTCCTGCCGACCCCGCCATTGGCAATCGCGTCCCCATGCCTCTCTCGATGACAAGCTTCAACCCGCCTGCCTCTTCCGCCTCCCGTCCCGCCACGCCGCCAAGCGGCGCGCCGCGGCGCGCGGCCGTCCAGGGTGCCTCGGCCTTGCTGTGGCAAAGCGCTTCGCCCGTCATGCAGCAGTTGCTCGCCCAGATCGACCGGGTGGCCGCCACGGAAGTCACGATGCTCGCGGTGGGCGAAAGCGGCACCGGCAAGGAACTGGTAGCCCGCGCCGTGCATGACCGCGGCGCGCGCCGGGCCGGGCCGTTCGTCGCGGTCAATTGCGGTGCCATTCCCGCCACGCTGATCGAGTCGGAGTTGTTCGGCCACGAGAAAGGCGGTTTCACGGGCGCCGTGCAGCAGAAAGCCGGGTATTTCGAGCAAGCCCGGGGCGGCACGCTGTTTCTCGATGAAGTCACGGAAATGGCGCCGGACATGCAGATCAAGCTGCTGCGGGTGCTGGAGACGCGCACCTTCCACCGCGTGGGCGGCGACACGCAGATCGTGTGCGACGTGCGGATCCTCGCCGCCACCAACCGCGACCCCGTCGAAGCGGTGCGCACCGGCCAGTTGCGGGAGGACCTGCTTTACCGCCTTGCGGTCTTCCCGTTGCACATTCCACCGCTGCGCGAGCGTGGCGAGGACATCGCGCAACTGGCCAAGCACTTCCTGGCGGAATTCAACGCCATGGAAGGCGCCGACAAGGTGTTTTCCGGCACGGCGCTGGAACGGCTGCGGCACTATGGCTGGCCCGGCAATGTGCGTGAACTGAGGAACACCATCTATCGCGCCTTTATCCTGGCCGACCGCGTCATCGACATCGCCAACCCCAATATCGCCACCCAGCCGCCACGGCCGGCCACGCTGGACGGTTTCGTCAACGTGCGCATCGGCACGTCGCTGGCCGACGCGCAGCGCGAGATCATCCTGGCCACGCTGGCGCGCTTCGACGGCGACAAGCGGCAGGCAGCGCACTCGCTGGGCATCAGCCTGAAGACGCTCTACAACCGGCTGGACACCTATCGCGCCAGTTGAGCCGCGGCGTGGTGCAACCCACCAAACGGCTGGCTGCCCCGCTTTGTAGCATTGCACCCCGATTGGGTGCCGTTTCTTCCTTCCGAGCCGCCTTTCCCGTCCTTCCGGGCATTGTCGCCTGATCCCGCGTCCCTTTCTGCTCCATCTCGGTGCGTTCACGCAAGCGGGCTTTTCCGGCTGTCTCTCCGAGCGCACTCGCCGGTCTTGCACGCCGTGTGCCGGCGCTGAGGGCCTCGCCTTTTTCCCCGAACTGCCACCGACGCGCAGTAGTATTTACACACATTGCGCATCTCCGATCCGTCAAGTCACGCCCGACGCACCTGCCGCCTTCCCCCCGCCCGCCCTTGGCGTCGCTGGGGCTCCGGGTTTCCCAGGTTTGCCGGCTCCTGGCCTGGCACGCGCTTCGCGTAACAGGAGGGGCGCGAAGGCCTGCCGCGATGCAGCAAACGGTAAGAGCCCGCACGATCGAGCGTCATGGCATCGCTTCCCATCCCCCGATGTCCGCCAAGCGATATCGAAGGAGTTCCACCTTGAACCCGAGCATGCTATTTGTTGCCGCCGAGGCGATCCCCCTGGCAAAAACCGGCGGACTGGGCGACGTGGTCAGTGGACTGGCGCGCGCGCTGCAAGCGCGCGGCTGCGACATCACCATCCTGATGCCCGGCTACCCCGAAGCCATCGCCCGCACGCAGGATGTGCGCAGCATCGGCGGGCTGCCGCTGGCGCTGCCCGCCGGCCACGGCGCCGCGCGGCCGCTGAGCGCACGCCTGCCCGGCACCAGCGTCAAGGTGGTATTGCTTGATTGCGCCGCGCTGTATGACCGCGCCGGCTCGCCGTACGTGGACGGCGCGGGCCGCGACTTCGTCGATAACCCGCTGCGTTTCGCCGCGCTCAGCCACGCGGCCACGGCCATCGCCGCCGGACGCACCGCGCTGCCGATCCCGGACGTGGTCCACGCGCACGACTGGCACGCCGCACTCACGCCGCTGCTGATGCAGCGCGCTGGCGACGGGCTGCCCGCAGCCACTCCGGCCTGACGGCAACAGGTGGGAATGAAACGTGCGAATCTGCCAGATCGACCTATCCTCCTCCCGGCCTGACGGTGCACATGATGGTGCGCATGAAGGTGCGCATGATGGTGCGCCTGACGCCGACGCACTGGCCCGAGCCGCGAAGCTGGGCTTCGACCATGTGCTGCTGGCTGGCTGGCCGGTGCTCCATGCGCAGGGTCCCGCGCTGGCGCAGGTGGTGGCGGCCTGCGCCGCCCACGGCTTGTCCTGCCTGCTGGAACTCGCACTGGACCGCTACCCGCAAGGCAGCGCCGGCCTGGACCCGGGCTGGCGCGAGCCCGCGGGCCTCGCCGCCGACCCGCGCGACACCGACAACCACCTGCCCGGCGTGCGCCTGCGCTGGCACGATCCGCATACCGCATCGGCGCTGGTGCCGTGGTGGGGAGACCGGCTGCGCACCCCTGTCGCCGCCGGCATCGCCGGCTTTGTCTGCCGCGCGCCGGCCCGCGTGGCCGGACGCCACTGGGCGGCATTGATTGCCGGCGCCCGCCGTGCCGCGCCCGGGCGCAGCGTGGCCTTCCTGGCGTGGACCCCGGGCCTGGGCCCCACGCAGCTCGATGACCTGCGCGAAGGCGCGTTCGACGGCGCCTTCTGCTCGCTGCCGTGGTGGGACTACCGCAGCGCCTGGCTCACCGAGGAGATCGCGCGCCTGCGCCCCTTTGGCAAGGTGCTGGCTGCGCCGGCGCTGGACGGCGCCGGCACCGACGTGCTGGCCGCGCGCCGCGCGCTATGGGCCGCGGCCGCCATCGGCGACGGCATGCTGGTGCCGGCCGGCTTCGAGGCCGGCGGCGACGGCGAGACGCCGCCGCCCTACGACCTGTCCCATGAGGTAACCCACGCCAATGCCTGGCTGGCCGCGCGTGGCACCGCGCCGGTCCGCGCTTTGCGGCTGGTAAGCGGCGGCAACGCGCCCTTGACGGTGCTGGCCCGCACGGCCGGCGCCCCGGGCGAGGAGCCCGCGGCGCTGGCTATCGTGATCAACCCCGATGCGCGCGAGGCGGCATCGCTGGGGGCGGACCGCATCCTGGCAGCCTTGCCTCACGGCGCCGGCGCGCTGGTGCAGGCCGAGGGCGGCCCAGGCGGCGCCGACCCGGCCGGAGCCGTGCTGGATGCGATGGCAACCATTGCGCTGGCGCCAGCCGGCATCCAGCTCTACCACCCGATACCCAGCGCCGCGCAGGCCGCGCCCGCGCGGCGCAATGGCAAGCGCATCGCGGCGGCCGTGCGCGCCGCGCTGGAAAAAAGCGTAGCCGCGGCCTTGCAGGCGCCCCGCATCGCCATCGAGAACATCACCCCTGCCTGCGATGCGGGGCGCTTCGCGGTACGCCGCGTGGCCGGCGAACGGGTGGAGGTGGAAGCGGACATCTGGATGGATGGCCACGACAAGCTGGCCGCCGTCCTGCTGTGGCGCGGCCCGGGCGAGCAGGAATGGCGGCAGTCGCCGCTGACACCCGGCGTCAACGACCGCTGGAGCGGCAGCTTTCCGCTGCGCGCCTTGGGCCGCCACACCTTCACGGTGGAAGCCTGGCGCGACACCTTTGCCAGCTGGTGCGACGAGGTCACCAAAAAGAAGCAGGCGGGCGTGGATGTCACGCTGGAGATCGAGGAAGGCGCGCGCCTGGTGGCGGCAGCGAGCGGCACGGCGGCAGCGGATGCGGATGTGCGCGCCATCGCCAGCCAACTGGAAGCCGCCCGAGGCAATCCCGACGGCGACGTGCACCGGCTGGAGCTGCTGCTATCCTCGCGGACCCGCGCCGCCATGCAGGCGGCCGACCCGCGCCCGTTTGGCACCCGTCACCCGGTGGCGCTGCCGGTGGAGGCCGACAGGCTGGCCGGGCGCTATGCGAGCTGGTACGAGCTGTTCCCGCGTTCGCAAAGCGGCGACACCCAGCGCCACGGCACCTTCGACGACGTGATCGCGCGGCTGCCGGCGATTCGCGCCATGGGCTTCGACGTGCTGTATCTCACGCCGATCCATCCTATCGGCCTTACCCATCGCAAGGGGCGCAACAACAGCTTGCGGGCCAACCCGGGCGACCCTGGCAGCCCGTACGCCATCGGCTCGGACGAAGGCGGCCATGATGCCATCCATCCTGAGCTAGGCAGCTTCGATGATTTCCGCCGCCTGCGCGACGCCGCCGCCGCCGAGGGCCTGGAGCTGGCGCTGGACTTCGCCATCCAGTGTTCGCCAGACCATCCCTGGCTGCGCGAGCACCCGGAGTGGTTCGCGCACCGGCCCGATGGCTCGCTGCGCTACGCGGAGAATCCGCCCAAGAAGTACGAGGACATCGTCAACGTCGATTACTACTGCGCCCCGCCGGCCGACGCCGCGCTGTGGACGGCGCTGCGCGACGTGGTGATGTTCTGGGCGGAGCAAGGCGTGCGCATCTTCCGCGTGGACAACCCGCACACCAAGCCGCTGCCGTTCTGGGAATGGATGATTGCCGACGTGCGCTCGTGCTTTCCCGATGTGCTGTTCCTGGCCGAGGCGTTCACGCGGCCCAAGATGATGGCGCGCCTGGCCAAGCTGGGCTTCAACCAGTCGTATACGTACTTCACCTGGCGCAACCACAAGCGCGAACTGACGGAATACATGACGGAGCTGACGCAAAGCCCGTTGCGCGAGTTCTATCGCCCGCATTTCTTCGTCAACACGCCGGACATCAATCCCTATTTCCTGCACGACAGCGGGCGGCCCGGCTTCCTGATCCGTGCCGCGCTGGCCGCGCTGCTGTCCGGGCTGTGGGGCATGTACAGCGGCTTTGAGCTGTGCGAAGGCACGCCGGTGATGAAGGACGGCGTGCCCAAGGAAGAGTATCAAGATTCCGAGAAATACCAGCTGCGCGCCTGGGACTGGCAGCAGCCCGGCAACATCGTTGCCGAGATCACGCGCCTGAACGCCATCCGCGCCAGCCACCCCGCCCTGCAAAACCACCTTGGCCTGCGCTTCTTCCACGCCAGCGACGACGCGGTGCTGTACTTCGCCCGCTTCGTCCCGCGCGCGACCGGCGCCGTGGGCAGCAGCGAACGTGCCACCCGCTTTGGCGACGACGTGCTGCTGGCGGCCATCAGCCTGGACCCGCGCGCGGTGCGCGAGTCGGCCATCGAGCTGCCGCTGTGGGAATGGGGCTTGCCCGATCACGGCGCGCTGCACGCCGAAGACCTGATGCACGGATCCCGCTTTGCCTGGCGGGGCAAGCACCAGCGTATCCGGCTGGACCCGCACGCCCTGCCCTTCGCCGTGTGGCGAGTGCAGCCGCTGCGCGAGGAGCCAGCATGAAACGTCTGACCGAGCCGGCAAGCGCCGCATGGCTCAATGCCGACCCCCTCTGGTACAAGGACGCGGTCATCTACCAGTTGCACATCAAGTCCTTCTACGACGCCAACGGCGACGGCGTGGGCGACTTTGCCGGCCTGTCCGCCAAGCTCGACTACCTCGTCAACCTGGGCGTGGACACCGTCTGGCTGCTGCCGTTCTATCCCTCGCCGCGCCGCGACGACGGCTACGACATCGCCGACTACCGCAACGTCCACCCCGACTACGGCACCATGAGCGAGGCGCGCCGCTTTGTCGCCGCGGCGCACGCGCGCAGCCTGCGCGTGATCACCGAGCTGGTCATCAACCACACCTCCGACCAGCACCCGTGGTTCCAGCGCGCGCGCCGCGCCAAGCCGGGCTCGGCGGCCCGCAATTACTACGTGTGGTCCGACAGCGACCAGACCTACGCCGGCACGCGCATCATCTTCTGCGACACGGAGAAATCCAACTGGAGCTGGGACCCGGTGGCCGGCGCCTACTTCTGGCACCGCTTCTACTCGCACCAGCCTGACCTGAACTTCGATAACCCGCAGGTGCTGCGCGAGGTGATGTCGGTGATGCGCTTCTGGCTCGATATCGGCGTGGACGGCCTGCGGCTGGACGCGGTGCCCTACCTGGTCGAGCGCGAGGGCACCAGCAACGAGAACCTGCCCGAGACCCACACGGTCATCAAGCAGATCCGCGCGCACCTGGACGCCGAGTACAGCGGCCGGATATTGCTGGCCGAAGCCAATATGTGGCCCGAGGACGCGCAACAGTATTTTGGCGGGCCCGGCGCGCCGGCGGCGTCCATCTCGCCGATCTCACCCGCGCTTACCGGGCAGGCGAGCCGCGCGCCGCCGCCGGTGTCCACGCCGGCCGCGCCCGCCATGCAGAGCGCGGGCGAGCTGAGCAACGAAGGCACCGCCGAGCTGGGCGACGAATGCCATATGTCGTTCCACTTCCCGCTGATGCCGCGCATGTACATGGCCATCGCGCGGGAGGATCGCTTTCCCATCACGGACATCATGCGGCAGACGCCGGAGATCCCGCCCAACTGCCAGTGGGCCATCTTCCTGCGCAACCACGACGAACTCACGCTGGAGATGGTCACCAGCGCCGAGCGCGACTACCTGTGGGAGGTCTATGCTTCGGACCGCCGCGCCCGCATCAACCTGGGCATCCGCCGCCGGCTTGCACCGCTGATGGAGCGCGACCGCCGCCGCATCGAGCTGATGAACAGCCTGCTGTTCTCGATGCCCGGCACGCCCGTGATCTACTACGGCGACGAGATCGGCATGGGCGACAACATCCACCTGGGCGACCGCGACGGCGTGCGCACGCCCATGCAATGGTCGCCCGACCGCAACGGTGGCTTCTCCCACGCCGACCCCGAGCGCCTGGTGCTGCCGCCGTTGCAAGGGCCGCTGTACGGCTATGATGCAGTCAACGTCGAGGCGCAGACGCGCGATCCGCATTCGCTGCTCAACTGGATGCGCCGCATGCTGGCGTTGCGCCGCCAGCACCGCGCCTTCGGCCGGGGCACGCTGCGCTTCCTGTTCCCGGGCAACCGCAAGATCCTGGCCTACCTGCGCGAGTTCGAGGGCGAGCACATCCTGTGCGTGGCCAACCTGGCACGCGCGCCGCAGGCGGTGGAGCTGGACCTCTCCGCCTTTGCCGGGCGCGTGCCGGTGGAAATGATGGGCGCCACGCCCTTCCCCGCGATCGGGCAACTCACGTATCTGCTGACGCTGCCGCCTTACGGGTTCTATTGGTTCGTGCTGAGCGAAGAAGCCCAGCCGCCCTCCTGGCACGTCGACGCCCCCGAGCAGATGCCCGATCAGATCACCCTGGTATTGCATAGTGCGGCCCACGCCGAGCTGACCGAAGCCTCGCGCCGCACGCTGGCCAACGAAGTCTTGCCGCACTACATCGGGCGGCGCCGCTGGTACGGCTCCAAGGGCGAGCGCATCGGCAGCGTGGCGATTGCCTACGCCATCCCGTTCGGCCAGGGCACCGCCGGCGACGAAACCTACCTGTGCGAAATGGAGCTGGCGCTGGACAGCCGCGCCGAGTGCTACCAGTTGCCGCTAGGCATGCTGTGGGACCGCGATGACCCGGGCGAAGGCGCCTCCCAATTGGCGCATTCGCTGTCCATGGGGCGCGTGCGCAAGGGCAGCCGGGTGGGCCTGGTCACCGATGGCTTTGCGGTGGAGTGTTTTGCCCGCGAGGTGGTGCGCGCGCTGCGCGACGGCCTCGCGCTGCCCAGCCCGCGCGGGCCGATCCGCTTCCTGGCCGAACCGGGCCTGGCGGCGCTGCCGCTGGAAACCGACGAGATCCAGTGGGTGTCGGCCGAACAATCCAACAGCTCGCTGTCCTTCGACAACTCGGCCGTGCTCAAGCTGGTGCGCCGCATTGCCGCGGGCATCCACCCCGAGGCCGAAGTCACACGCTATCTCACCGCGCAAGGCTACCGCAACTCCGCGCCGCTGCTGGGCGAAGTGGTGCGCACTGGCGAGGACGGCGAACCGCGCACGCTGATGCTGCTGCAGGGCTACATCCTCAACCAGGGCGACGCCTGGGGCTGGACGCTGGACTATCTCGGCCGCGCCATCGACGACGCCGTGCCATCCGAAGACAGCGAGGAAGAATTCGCCGAGGCACTGAAGGGCTACGCCACGGTCGCCGGCACGCTGGGCCAGCGCCTGGCGGAGCTGCACGCGGTGCTTGCGTGCCCGACCGACGATGCCGCCTTTGCGCCAGAGCCCGCCGGCGACGCGCAGGCGCGACTCTGGGCCGAGGAAGCCATGGCCGAGCTGGCGCGCACCGTGGCGCTGCTGAAAAAGCGCGCGGGCGAGTTGGGCCGCGCGTCCCGCAACCAGCGTTTCGCCGCGGATATCGAGACCTTGATCAAGGCCCGCGCGCAACTGCCGCAGCTGGTGGCAAAACTTGCCGCGGCGGCGCCGGGCAGCCTGCAGACCCGCATCCATGGCGACTTCCACCTAGGCCAGGTGCTGATCGCGCAAAACGATACCTACCTGGTGGACTTCGAAGGCGAGCCGGGGCTGCCGCTCGACTGGCGCCGCCGCAAGACCTCGCCGCTGCGCGATGTGGCCGGGCTGCTGCGCTCGCTGGACTACGCCGCCGCCACGGTCGGCACGGACCGCCACGAGCGCACCCATGCCGCCCTGCCTCCGTCCCAGACCCAACGCCGCGAGGCGTTGCTGGACCGTTTCCGCCAGACCGCCGGCGACGCCTTCCTGGCCGGCTACTGGCAGGTGCTTGCCGCCGCCCCGCAGCCCTGGGTGCAGCCGGAGCAGGCGCAAGCCTTGCTGGACCTCTTCCTGCTGGAGCGTGCCGCCTACGAGGTGGGCTACGAGGCCGCCAACCGCGTGGCCTGGATCGACCTGCCGGTCAACGGGCTGGCGCGCCTGGTGCGCAAGCTGACCGGCTCCCCCGAGGACGGCGATGAACAAGCCTGAGAGCACGCCCCCCCGCAACGCCGTGAAGGACAAACGCGCGCCTGGGGACGCGCCACCGCCACCGCCACTGGCCATGTCCGACCTGGAAGCGCTGCTGGCGGCACGCCATGCCGATCCCTTCGCCGTGCTTGGACCCCACCCCGCCGGCGGCCGCACGACGGTGCGGGCCTGCCTGCCCGGCGTGCAATCGGCCTGGCTCGCCGACCCGGATGGCACGCGGCTGGCCGAACTGGAGCGGCTGCATCCCGGCGGCATCTTTGCCGGCTCGCTGCCCGGCACGGCAGGCGCGCGCGACTATCGCCTTGGCATGCGCTGGCCGGACGGCACCGAACAGCTCAGCGCGGACCCTTACGCCTTCGGCACGCTGCTCGGCGACCTGGACCTCCACCTGATCGCCGAGGGCCGTCACTTCGAGCTTGGCCGCTGCCTGGGCGCGCAGGTGCAGGACATGGGCTGGGCCTGCGGCGTGCGCTTTGCGGTATGGGCGCCGAACGCGCGGCGCGTCTCGGTGATCGGCGACTTCAACGGCTGGAACCCGGCGCGGCACCCAATGCGCCTGCGCCATGGCGCCGGCATCTGGGAGCTGTTCATTCCCGACGCCATGGGTGCCCGCCCGGGCAGCCGCTACAAATACGACCTGCTGAGCCCCAATGGGGAATCGCTGCCCGACAGGGCCGACCCGGTGGCACTGGCCACGGAGGCCCCGCCGGCCACGGCCTCGGTGGTGGCGCAGCCAGGCACCTCGGCGCCGCCGTATACCTGGACCGACCAGGCCTGGATGCGCCACCGGGCCGCCACCGATCCGCACGCCGCGCCCATCTCGATCTACGAGATGCATGTCACCTCGTGGCTGCGCGACATCAACGATCCGGTGCATGGCTGGGAGCGCCTCGCCGCGCGGATGATTCCCTATATCCGCGAGCTGGGCTTTACGCACATCGAGCTGTTGCCGGTGATGGAGCACCCGTTCGGCGGCTCCTGGGGCTACCAGCCGTTGTCGCTGTTCGCCCCGACCGCGCGGCTGGGGCCGCCGCAGGCATTTGCCGCGTTCGTTGACCGCTGCCACGAAGCCGGCATCGGCGTGATCCTCGACTGGGTGCCGGCGCATTTCCCCACCGATCCGCACGGCCTGGCCGAGTTCGACGGCACCGCGCTGTACGAGTACCAGGATCCACGCGAAGGCTTCCACCAGGACTGGAACACGCTGATCTACAACCTGGGCCGCAATGAAGTGCGCGGCTTCATGCTGGCCAGCGCCCTGCACTGGCTGGAGCACTATCACATCGACGGCCTCCGGGTGGACGCGGTGGCGTCGATGCTGTACCGCGACTACAGCCGCGAGCCGGGCCAGTGGGTGCCTAACCGCTTCGGCGGCCGCGAGAACCTGGAGGCCGTGGCCTTCCTGCGCGAGCTCAACACCGTGGTGCGCGACCGCTGCCCGGGCGCCATGACCATCGCCGAGGAGTCCACCGCCTGGCCCGGCGTGACCGCGCCGGTGCAAAGCGGCGGGCTGGGCTTCACCTTCAAGTGGAACATGGGGTGGATGCACGACACCCTGCGCTATCTCTCGCACGATCCCGTGCACCGCGCGTGGCATCACCAGGACATGACCTTCGGCATGGTCTATGCATGGTCCGAGGCTTTCGTGCTGCCTATCTCGCATGACGAAGTGGTGCACGGCAAGGGCTCGATGATCGGCAAGGCGCCCGGCGACCACTGGCAGCGCTTTGCCAACCTGCGCGCCTATTACGGCTTCATGTGGACGCATCCCGGCAAGAAGCTGCTCTACATGGGCGGGGAATTCGCGCAATGGAAAGAGTGGGACCACGACACCGAGCTGGACTGGGCCTTGCTGGAGCAACCCGAGCATCGCGGCATGCAGGCGCTGGTGCGCGATCTCAACCGCCTGCACCGCGAGCTGCCGGCGCTGCACGCGCTGGACCACCGGCCGGAAGGCTTTAGCTGGGTGGTGGGCGACGACAGCCACAACAGCGTCTTTGCCTTCCTGCGCCGCGCCGCGCCGAGCAGCCGCGAAGTGGTGCTGGCGGTGGTCAACATGACGCCGGTGGTGCGCCCGGGCTACCGCCTGGGGGTGCCGTTCGCGGGCCGCTGGCAGGAATGCCTCAACACCGATGCTGCCTGCTACGGCGGCAGCAATGTCGGCAACGGCGGTGAGGTGGCCGCCACCGCCGCGCCGTCGCACGGCCTGCCCGCCTCGCTCACCCTCACCATCCCGCCGCTGGCCACGCTGGTCCTGCGCTATCTCCCGGAAGGAGCCTGACTTGCCCCTTGCCCCCGCCAACCGCATGCTGCCCGGCAAACCGTACCCGCTAGGTGCGCACTGGGACGGGCTTGGCATCAACTTTGCTGTGTTCTCTGCCAATGCCGCCCGCATCGACCTGTGCCTGTTCTCTGCCAATGGCCGCAAGGAACTGACGCGGATCACGCTGCCGGAATGCACCGACGAGGTCTGGCACGGCTACCTGCCGCACGCGGCGATCGGCACGGTCTACGGCTATCGCACGTTCGGCGCCTACGAGCCAGCAAACGGGCACCGTTTCAATCCCCACAAGCTGCTGCTCGATCCCTATGCGCGGCAGTTAAGCGGCCCTGTGCGCTGGTCCGATGCCTTGTTCGGCTACCGGCTGCAAAGCCCCCGCGCCGACCTCACCCCGGACCGCCGCGACAGCGCGTCCGCCATGCCCAAGGCGGTGGTGGTGGACGCCAGCTTCCATTGGGGCGACGACCGCGCGCCCGCGGTGCCGTGGGAGCAGACCGTGATCTATGAGGTGCATCCGCGCGGCCTGTCGATGCTGCGCGCGGATCTGCTGCCCCATACGCGCGGCACCTTTGCCGCGCTGTGCGACCCGCGTTTCACCGACCACCTCCACAAGCTCGGCGTGACCACCGTGGAGCTGCTGCCGGTGCACGCCTTCCTGCAGGACCGCTTCCTGCTGGTGCACGACCTGCGCAATTACTGGGGCTACAGCACGCTGTCGTACTTCGCGCCGGAGCCCGCGTATTTCAGCAACGGCCAGGTCAACGAGTTCAAGGTGGCGGTGCGCCGCCTGCACGCGGCGGGCATCGAGGTCATCCTCGACGTGGTCTACAACCATACCTGCGAGGGCAATGAACTTGGCCCGACGGTCTCCTGGCGCGGGCTGGACAACGCCAGCTACTATCGGCTCATACCCGGTGGCGAGCGCCACTACATCAACGACACGGGCTGCGGCAACACCCTCAACCTGTCGCATCCGCGCGTGCTGCAGATGGTGATGGACTCGCTGCGCTATTGGGTGGAGTGCTTCCACGTCGACGGTTTCCGCTTCGACCTCGGCAGCACGCTGGGGCGCGAAGGCACCGGGTTCGACCCCGGTGCGGGCTTCTTCGACGCCATCCTGCAGGACCCGGTGCTGTCGCGCGTCAAGCTGATCTCCGAGCCGTGGGACCTTGGCCCCGGCGGCTACCAGGTGGGCAACCATCCGCCCGGATTTGCCGAGTGGAACGACAAGTTCCGCGACACCGCGCGGCGCTATTGGCGCGGCGACGACGGCCAGCGCGCCGACCTTGCCGCCCGCCTGTCTGGCTCGGCCGACCTGTTCGACCGCCGCCACCGCAAGCCCTGGGCCTCGGTCAACTTCATCACCGCGCACGACGGCTTCACGCTGGCCGACCTGGTCAGCTACAGCAGCAAGCACAACGAGGCCAATTGCGAGGACAACCGCGACGGCACCGACGACAACGCCAGCGCCAACTGGAGCCCGGACGGCAGCGTGGAAGGCCCGACCGACGATCCCGCCATCCTGCAAACGCGCGGCCGGGTGGCGCGCGCGCTGATGTCCACGCTGCTGCTCTCGCACGGCACGCCGATGATCACCGCCGGCGACGAATGGGGCCGCAGCCAGGGCGGCAACAACAATGCCTATTGCCAGGACAGCGAGCTTTCGTGGCTGAACTGGGAGGACGCCGACAGCCCCGGCGGCCGCGCCATGACCGCCTTTGTCAGCCGCCTGCTGGCGCTGCGCCGGCGCCTCTACGCCTTCGCCGAAACGCGCTTTGCCCACGGCCGCCGCGAAATCGAGCCGGGCCTTGCCAACATTGCCTGGTTCGATACCGATGGCCAGCCGCTCAGCCCGGAGCAATGGTCCAACCCGGACGGCCGCACCCTGGCCCTGCGGCGCGGCGCCACCGGGCCGGATGGCAAGGTCCAGATCACCCTGCTGCTGCTCAACGCCAGCGGCGAGGACGCCGCCTTCGAGTTGCCCGAGCCGGCGCAATACTGGCGGCGGCTGCTCGACACCAGCCGGCCCGAGGCGGCCGAGGCCAATGTCAACACACCGGCGGTCACCGTGCCGGCGCATTCGGTGGCGCTGCTGCTGGCTGTGCCGGACGACGACTCGAATGCAGATTCGGCATGGAGCTGACCATCAACCCATCGCAGGCCCTTGAAGGAGGCCGCATCATGAACGCCTTGCCATCGCAGCTGGCGCCGCCGCCACTGCAGTCATTCGGTCCCAGCCGGCTCGAGGACGCTCGCATGCGTTTTCGCCTGTGGGCGCCGGACGCGGCTGCCAATGGCCAGCCGATCCGGCTGGAGATCGCTGGCTTGGGCGCGCTGCCGATGTCCGCCGTGGCGCCCGGCCCGGGCGAGCGCGAAGGCTGGTTCGAGGCCGTGGCGCCGTGTTGCCCGTCGGCGCGCTACTGGTTCCGGCTTGATGACGGCACCACCGTGCCCGATCCCGCCTCGCGCGCCCAGGCCAACGATGCCGGCGGCGCCAGCCTGGTGTGCGATCCGCGCGCCTATACGTGGTGCCATCCCTACTGGCAAGGCCGTCCCTGGCACGAGGCTGTGATCTATGAAATGCACGTGGGCCTGTGCGGCGGATACGCCGGCGCCACGCGGCAATTGCCGCGCCTGGCCGCGTTCGGCTTCACGGCGGTGGAGCTGATGCCGCTGGCGGAGTTTCCCGGCGGGCGCAACTGGGGCTACGACGGCGTGCTGCCGTTCGCCCCGGAATGCAGCTACGGCACGCCGATTGAGCTGCGTGCGCTGGTGGACTGCGCGCACGGGCTCGGCATGATGGTGCTGCTCGACGTGGTCTACAACCACTTCGGGCCGGAAGGCAATTTCCTGCACCAGTACGCCAGCGCATTCTTCCGCGACGACGTGCGCACGCCGTGGGGCGCGGCCATCGATTTCCGCCAGCCCGAGGTGCGCCGCTTCTTTACCGAGAACGCGCTCTACTGGCTGGAGGACTTCCGCTTCGACGGGCTGCGCCTGGACGCCGTGCACGCCATCGTGGACGAAGGCTGGCTGCGTGAACTGGCCGCCGAGGTCCGCACGCGCCACCCCGAGCGCCACATCCACCTGGTGCTGGAAAACGACGACAACGAGGCCGCGCTGCTCAGCGCGGGTTTCGACGCGCAATGGAACGACGATGGCCACCATGCCTTGCACGTGTTGCTGACGGGCGAGCACGATGGCTACTACGGCGACTATGCGCGGCCCGCCGGTGATGGCGATGCCAGCGCGGCTGCGCCCGCGTCCGCCGCGTTAGGGCATCTCGCGCGCGTGCTGGCCGAAGGCTTTGCCTACCAGGGCGAGATCTCGCCCACGCGCAGCGTGCCCGGCAGCGAGCCGGTGCGGCGTGGCCAGCCCAGCGCCGCGCTGGCCCCCACCGCCTTCGTGCTGTTCCTGCAGAACCATGACCAGACAGGCAATCGCGCATTCGGCGAGCGCCTGGCCACGCTGGCCAGCCCCGACGCGCTGCGCGCGGCGGTCCTGCTGCAACTGCTGTGCCCGCAGGTGCCGCTGGTGTTCATGGGCGAAGAATACGGCGCGCAAACCCCGTTCCTGTATTTCACCAGCCACCCGCCCGAGCTGGCCGAGGCCGTGCGCGCCGGGCGCCAGCGCGAGTTCAGCATGATGGCTGCCTTGCGCGACCCTGCGCGCGCCGCGCAGACCCCCGACCCCAATGACCCCGCCACCTTCGAGGCATCGCGTCCCCCGCTCGAGGGCGACAACGCATGGAGCCAGTACTACCGCGCGCTGCTGGCCATCCGCCGCAGCGAGCTGGTGCCGCGCCTGGCCGGCAGCGCCAGCGCGGGCGTGCGCATCGTGGGCGAAGCGGCGCTGGCCGCCAGCTGGCGGCTGGGCGATGGCGCGCTGCTGACGATCTGGATCAACTTTGCCAGCGCGCCGGCGCCAAGCGTGTCGCCGGGCCATCCGCCCGTCGTACCCGGCAGGCTGCTGGCGCAGAGCCGTGAAGGCGCCATGCAGGCGCTGGCCAACGGCGCGTTGCCCGCCGCCACCGCCATCGCCTGCCTGGATGAGCCTGCCCACCCGTAACGAGGCCCCCATGGATCCCACCGCCTCCCCCCGCGCCCCCGCCCCTGCGCTCCCGCGTGACGGCGCCATGCTGGCGCTGCACACGCTGGCCGACCGCGCCGGCCTGATGGTCCACTGGGAAGACGCCCAGAGCCGGCCGCGCGAGGTCGAGCCCGATGTCCTGCGTGCCCTGCTCGGCAGGTTCGGCCTGCGCAGCGCGACCGTTGGCCAGTGCGAAGCGGCGCGTGCGCATCTTGCGGCCGAAGATGCCGCGCAAGCCCTGCCGCCGCTGATCACAGCGGACCAGGGCCTGGCGGTCGCGATCCCATGGGCGCACACCGTCCCGCAGCAAGCCTACCGGCTCGAACTGGAGGACGGCAGTGTGGTCACAGGCACGGCGCGGCGCGATGACGACGGCGCGCTGCGCGTGCCGGGCATCGCCGCCAGCGGCTACCACAGGCTGATGCTCGGCGACACCGAAATCACACTGGCCGTGGCGCCACCGCGCTGCTTCGGCGTCGCTGATGCGCGGCTCGCGCGACAGCCGGGTGCTGGCGCAGGCCCCGCTGAGCGCCAGCGGCCCTGGGGCCTGTCGGTGCAGCTGTACTCGCTGCGCCGCGGCGCCCCCACCGGCCTGGGCGACCTCACCGCGCTGGCGCAGTGCTGCGAGGCGGCCGCGCGCGAAGGCGCCGATGCGCTCGCCATCAATCCGCTGCACGCGGGCTTTGCCGCCATGCCCCAGCGCTACAGCCCGTATGCGCCCTCCAGCCGGCTCTTCCTCAATCCGCTCTATGCCGATCCCGCCGCCGCCTTCGGCCAGCGCGCCGTCGAGCAAGCCACGGCGGCGCTCAGCCTGCGCGCCACCTGGCAGGCATTGGAGGCACGCTCCGAGATCGACTGGATCGCGCTGGCCCATGCGCGCAATGCCGTGCTGCAGTGGCTGTGGCAACGGCGCGCCGCGCTGCTGCCCGCCCATGCTGCGCAGGCGTTTGCGGCCTTTCGCCGTCGCCAGGGCGACGCCCTGGAGGCGCATGCCCGCTTCGAAGCGCTGCAGGCCTCCCATATGGCGGCGGCCGGCAGCCCGCAGGAAGCGGCCGCCGCCGCGGACTGGCGGCAATGGCCCGTGACCCAGCACTCGCCGCATGCGGCCTCGGTGGAAGCCTTTGCCAGCGCGCATGCCGAGGCGGTCAGCTACCACGCCTTCGTGCAGTGGCTGGCGGCGCACGGGCTGGCCGCAGCGCAACGCGCCGCGCACGATGGTGGCATGGCCATCGGCCTGATTGCCGACCTGGCCGTGGGCACCGATGCCGGCGGCAGCCACGCATGGGCACGCCAGGACGAAATCCTGCCGGGCGTGTGCGCCGGCGCGCCGCCGGACCTGTACAACCCGCTTGGCCAGGGCTGGGGGGTTTCCGTGTTCTCGCCGCGCGCGCTGCGCCGTAAAGGCTTTGGCGCCTTTATCGAGATGCTGCGCGCCAACCTCGGCCACGTGGGCGGCCTGCGCATCGACCACGCGCTCGGCCTGGCGCGCATGTGGCTGGTGCCCGATGGCGCGCCGCCCACCGCGGGCGCCTACCTGCGCTTCCCGTTCGACGACCTGCTGCGGCTGATCGCGCTGGAATCCTGGCGGCACCGCGCCGTCATCATCGGCGAGAACCTCGGCACCGTGCCGGCGAGCTTCAACGCCAGCCTGGCCGCGCGCGGCATGCTCGGCATCGACGTGCTGTGGTTCGAGCGCGAGGCCGAGCCGGCCGAGGCCGGCGAGGTACCGGCTTTCCTGCCGCCGCAGTCATGGGCTGCCGAAGCCGTGGCCACCACCACGACGCATGACCTCCCCACCGTGGCGGGCTGGTGGGCCGGCCGCGACATCATCTGGCGCGCGCGCCTGGACCAGCTCGGCGCCGACGAGACCGAATCCGAGGCACTGGCCGCGCGTGCCCGCGACCGCTCGGCGCTATGGCAGGCGCTGGCCGCCGGCGGGCTGGTCCAAGGACCCGAAGCGGGCCCCGACCACCCGCCGCTGGATGCCATCCTGGCCTGGCTTGGCCGCGTCGGCACGCCGTTGCGGCTGGTGCCGATAGAAGACCTGCTGGGCGTGCGCGAGCAGCCCAACCTGCCTGGCACGGTGACGGGCCACCCTAACTGGCAGCGCCGGCTGGATACCGATGTGCGCATGCTGTTTGCCGATCCCCTCGTACGCCGGCGCATTGCCGCGTTGCGCAGCACCGAGGCCGCCAAAAGCCAAAAGCCTGACAAACCATAGATAAAGAGAGACACCGAATGCCTCAACCCTGCCTGCCGCCGCGCGCTACGGCGCGCCTGCAACTGCATGCCGGTTTTACCTTCGAGGATGCCGCCGCCCAGGCCGACTACTACGCAGCGCTCGGCGTCAGCCATCTGTACCTTTCGCCGATTTTCAGCGCGCGCCCGGGCTCGACCCACGGCTATGACGTCACCGATTTCCGCGCCATCAACCCCGAGCTAGGCGGCGAGACCGGCTTCTACCGTTTTGCCGAATGCGCCCGCGAGCACGGCCTGGGGCTGGTGCTGGATATCGTGCCCAACCACATGGCGGCCAGCCCCAATCACAACCCCTGGTGGCGCGACGTGCTGGCGCACGGGGCGCAGAGCGCCTATGCCCATCATTTCGACATTGACTGGCATTCTCCCGATCCGGACCTGCACGGCCGGGTGCTGCTGCCCATCCTGGGCAAGCCGTACTGGGAGGCGCTGTGCGCGGGCGAGGTGACGCTGCGCTTCGATGCCGGCGCGGGCGCCGCGCTGCTGTGCTACGGCGAGCATGAGCTGCCCCTGGCGGACGATACGATCGACCCGGCTACCGCCCCCGGCCTGCCCGCCTTGCTGGACGGGCGCGACGCGGCGGGCCGTGCGCGCCTGCATGAACTGCTGGAGCAACAGCATTACCGCCTGGCTTGGTGGGCAACGGCGGCCGACGAGCTGAACTGGCGCCGTTTCTTTGAAATCAGCGAGTTGGTGGGCATGCGCGTGGAACAGGTGCCGGTGTTCGAGGCGGTGCACGGGCTGGTGTTCCAGTTGTTCCGCGGTGGCTGGATCGACGGCGTGCGGGTGGACCACGTGGACGGCCTGGCCGACCCTGCCGCCTATTGCCAGCGGCTGCGCGCCCACCTGACCGCGCTGGCGCCCGAGCGCCCGCCGGCGCGTGCCATCGAGTGCCCGTGGCTGGTGATCGAAAAGATCCTTGCCGAGCCGGAGGCATTGCGCGCGGACTGGCTGGTGGATGGCACCACCGGCTACGATTTCATGAACGAGGTCGCCGCCGTGCTGCACGACGGCGCGGGTGCGGACGCGCTCACCGCGCTGTGGCAGGCCATGAGCGGCGAGACGCGTACCTTCGCTGCGCAGGTGGCGGCCGCCCGCGGCCATATGCTCGGCCATCACCTGGTCACCGAGTTCGAGACCGCCAGCCGCCGCCTGCACGCCTGCGCGCGCAGCGAGCCCGCCACGCGCGACCTCACGCTGGCCAGCCTGCGCCGGGCACTGGCAGCGCTGCTGGCGCCGCTGCAGGTCTATCGCACCTACTTCAGCGAGCGGGTACGCGCCCGCGAGGACAAGGCTGCCTTGCAGCAGGCCGCCGACGCCGCGCGCGCGACGCTGGCTGCCACCGACCTGCCGGCGCTGGAGCACCTGCAGTCCTGGTTGGGCGACCCGGCCGGCGACAGCACGGTATTGCGCGAGGCGCGCACGCGGCTGCAGCAACTCATGCCGCCGCTGGCCGCCAAGGCCGGCGAGGACACCGTGTTCTATCGCTACGGCCGCCTGCTGTCCCGCAACGAAGTGGGCAGCAACCCGGCCACGCTGGCGCTGGCGCCCGAGGACTTCCACGCACGCATGGCGCAACGCGCGCAGGCCTGGCCCAATGCCATGCTGGCCACCGCCACCCATGACCACAAGCGCGGCGAGGATGCACGCATGCGCCTGGCCGTGCTGAGCGAGTTGCCAGGTGAGTGGGCGGAAGCGGTCGGTCTGTGGGAATCGCAGAGCCAGCCTTTGCTGGCACGCCTTCCCGGTTGCACCGATGGCCCCGATGGCGCGCACCGCCTGATGCTCTACCAAACCCTCGTCGGCGCCTGGCCAGCCGCGTTGTCTCCGGACAATACCGAGGGCGTGGCCGCGTTGCTGGCGCGCGTGCAGGCCTGGCAACTGAAATCGATCCGGGAAGCCAAGCAGCACGGCAGCTGGACCAGCCCGAACGCGGCATACGAGCAAGGCTGCGCCGCATTTCTAGACGCCCTTGGCGCCGATGCATCCGAGGGCAACGTGCTCGGCCAGATCGCCCGCTTTGCCCGCCGCAACGCCGTGCCGGGCGCCATCAACAGCCTTACGCAGGCGCTGGTGCAGCTGACGGCCCCGGGCGTGCCCGACCGCTACCAGGGCACCGAGGACTGGGATCTGAGCCTAGTCGATCCCGACAACCGCCGGCCGGTGGATTTCGAGACCTTGCGCACCCGGCTAAGCAACGCCGCGGGCTGGCCGGAATGGATGGCCAACTGGCACGACGGCCGCATCAAGCTTCAACTCATCCGGAGCGTGCTGGCAGCGCGGCGCGCCCATGCAGGCCTGTTTGCCGCTGGCGACTATCGCCCCGTGCCGCTGGCCGGCCCGCTTGCCGCGCATGCGCTGGCCTTCGGGCGCCGCCGTGGACAGGTGCAGGCGCTGGTGGTCGGCACCCGGCTGGCCGCGCGGCTGGCCGAGGCCGACCGGCCCATGCTGGCGCCCGCGAAATGGCGCGACACCACGCTGCAGGTGGGATTTTGCCAGGACAGCCGCTGGGTGGACGTGCTGACCAGCCGCCCGCTGGATGCGCGCGAAGGCCGCCTGCCGTTGGCTGAGGTACTGGAAATGCTGCCGGTGGCCCTGCTGCTGCGCACGCCGTGATCGGCGTGCGAGCGCCCCAGGCCATGCCTGGCCTATCCCCTCCGAAGAGGGGCAGCACCATGACGGGGAACTGCGCAGACTTGTATGCAAAGTCAGGCAGGGCTTTGCCCGCCTCGCAGCGTGGCAAGCCGCGCGTAGTTTTTCCTTTGCATTGCTACCAGCGAGAAAGCATGGCGCCTGCATCGATCCCCCTCTACGACCCTCTCCGGCGATGAAGGAAAAACAAGAATCCTGCCCGCTTTGCGGCACCCAGGCCGCAGCCCGCGCCCGCCTAGGCAGCTACGGGCAATGGGTGCGGTATGACTGCGACAACCCCCAGTGCGGCCCGGTCGAGATCAGCACCAAGGCCCGCCGCAGCCTGCGCGAGCCCGCCCGGCAGGCCGAGTTCCAAGCCCTGGCCCGCTCCAGCCGCGAGCACGGCAAGGTGCCTCGCGTCGGTTTTGACGGGCCGCGCGGCGAGTTCTACGTCGACTTCGACTAAGCCGGCCTCGCCCTAGGCCTCCTAGGCAGGGAGCCGCCGGCGCGTGGCCTCCCGCGCGCATCCCATCCCCGCTGCGCACCGTACATGTAGGCATCAGGACCGCCAGCGAAACCCGCGCTTTGTGATCGGCGAGCCATTCCGGCAGCCGGGCCAGGCGTTTGTGCGGTGGGACTTCCACTTCACCTTGCAGGGCAGGCCCTGTCAGGTGCACGGTAGCTCGCATTTTCGTTTTGACGAGGATGGGCGCATGACGCTGCATCGCGCCTACCGGGACCCCGCGCAGGCGCTATGGCCTGCCCTGGCTCGAGCCGCTGGTAGCCTGGCTGCGCCGTTGCTTCGCCACGCCGCTTTCCTAGCCCCGCTAATGCGGGTTCGGGCTGGTGTTGCGCGTGATCCCCCGTTACATTCCAAGCAGGTTGTGACCTGCACACCCATGTTCCGGGGAACATCCCGGCGGCAAGGGCGGTCACTATCGCGTGCCGCGCCCAACCGAGGCGAGCCCGGCCCGACAAGGAATGCCTAATGAACCTCACCGTCCACGACCTCCTGGCCCTGGCCTGCGCCAGTATCCTCACCGTGACCGTGGTCGCCATCCACTACGAAGCCCTGCGACTGCTCTCGGGCATGAATCCGCGCCGCTGGACCGGACGCGTCAACGTTGGCGTGCTGATCGTCTGCATCATCCTGGCGCATGGCCTGGAGTCCGTGGTGTTTGCGGTGGGCTACTGGGTGGCGGGAAATGTGCTGGGCCTAGGCGGCCTGACCAGTGCCCATCCAATCACACCGATCGTCTATCTCTACTTTTCGCTTGAAACCTTCACCACGCAAAGCCTGGGCGACATCGTGCCGATCGGCGCCACGCGCCTGCTCGCCAGCATCGAGCCGCTGGTGGGCCTGATCCTGATCGGCTGGTCGACGTCCTTTACCTACATCATCATGCGCCGCGACTGGCCAGCCGGCACTTCCAGGCAAGCGGCGCAAGCGGATCTGTAGGCACCGGCCGCATGGCCTGGCCCCTGGCTAGAGGATCGGCGCAAACAGCGTGGCCACGTGCATTGCCACGCGGCGCAGCCTCGGCGCGCCGGTGTATTCGCTGCGCTCGATCAGGCAGGCCTGCGCGAAGTCCGCCTCCAGCATGCGCGTCACGCTGGCGGCAAAATCGCGGTCCGCGGTCATCACCATCAGCTCGAAATTGAGCCGGAACGAGCGGTTGTCGAGATTCGCGCTGCCAACCGCCGCGGCTTCGTCGTCGATCAGGATGACCTTCTGGTGCAGGAAGCCCGGCTGGTAGCGATAGAGCTTCACACCCGCGCAGACCGCCTGGTAGGCATATAGCGTGGAGGCGGCGAATACCACGAGATGGTCGGGGCGCGCCGGCAGCAGGATGCGTACGTCCACCCCGCGCAGCACCGCCAGCCGGAGCACGGCGAACACGGCCTCGTCCGGCACGAAGTACGGGCTGGTGATCCACACCCGCCAGCGCGCCGCCTGGATCGCCTCGACGAAGAACAGCGAGCAGGTCTCCTGCGCGTCGGCGGGGCCGGACGGTACCACCTGGCAGGTCATGCCCCCGGCGGGTGCGGCCGGCGGGGGTAGCAGCCTCGGCACCTCCCGCGTGGCCCAGAACCAGTCTTCGGCAAACACCATCTGCAAGTCCAGCACGGCGCTGCCGCGGATCTCGATATGCGTGTCGCGCCAGGGCGCCAGCGGCGGCTTTTGCCCGAGGTACTCGTTGCCGACGTTGTGACCGCCCGTAAACGCGCACTCCCCATCCACCACCACCAGCTTGCGGTGGTTGCGGAAGTTGAGCTGAAAGCGATTGACAAAGCCGCGCCGCGTGGCGAAGGCGCGCGCCTCCACCCCGGCGGCCATCAGCACCTTGACGTATTGGCCCGGCAACGCGTGCGAGCCGATGCTGTCGTAGAGGAAATACACCTTCACGCCCGCGGCAGCGCGTTCGCACAGCAGGCTCTGCAGGCGCCGCCCAAGCGCATCGTCGTGGACGATGAAGAACTGCACGATCACCACCTGCCGCGCGGCGCCGATCGCGGCAAAGATGGCCTCGAACGTCGCCTCGCCGTTGACCAGCAGCCGCACCGCGTTGTTGGCCAGGCACGGCATGCCGGTCAGCCGGGGCAAGGCACGCAGGCAAGGCTGGGAGGGCGAGTGCACCACGCTGGCGTCGCGCGCCTCGCGCTCGTGCGGCTCCATCTCGTGCGTGACCTCGCGCAACCGGTCGTTGTTGAAGCGGCGGGCGTTCACGTAGCCGGCAAAACTGCTGCTGCCCAGGATCATGTACGGGATCAGCGTGAAGTACGGCATCATCACCAGCGAGCCGGCCCACGCAATGGCGCCCGGCGCGGTGCGCACCGTCATGACCGCGTGCAAGGCCGCGATGACGCCAAGCAGATGGAACACCAGCACGATCGCCGCGACGAGGGAGGGGCTGAGCATGATCGTTAGATTTCGCCTTGGCGGCGCCGGATCACAATGGCTAGCATTCTGGCATAGCCGCGGCCCGCGGGCCGGCAGAATTTCCCGGCAGGCGTTAAGCTTTCACGTTTTCATGGCTTCACGCCCTGCTGAATTACTGCGTTACTGCTTTACCGCCCGCCACATCAAGGAAGACCGCAATGTCAGAGTTCAAGATGGAATACCGGCGCCTGGGCGCCAGCAACCTCAAGGTATCGGCCCTGTGCCTCGGCACCATGATGTTCGCCGACCAGACCGACGTAGCCGAGGCCGGCCGCATCGTCGACAGCGCCCGCGCGCATGGCGTCAACTTCATCGACACCGCGGACGTGTACAGCAAGGGCGGCTCCGAGCGCATGGTGGGCAAGCTGCTCGCCACCGACCGCCATGACTGGATCCTGGCCAGCAAGCTCGGCAACCCGATGCAGGGCGCGCCCAACCATTCGCACTACTCGCGCGTATGGATCCTGCGCGAAGCCGAGGAAAGCCTGCGCCGCCTTGGCACCGACTACCTCGACATCCTCTACCTGCACCGCGACTACCCCGGCGAAAACCTGGAAGAGCCCGTGCGCGCCATGGGCGACCTGATCCGGGCCGGCAAGATCCGCTACTGGGCCTTGTCCAACTTCCGCGGCTGGCGCATCGCCGAGGTCGCGCGCCTGTGCGACCAGCTCGGCGTGCCGCGCCCGGTGGTTTGCCAGCCGTACTACAACCTGCTCAACCGCATGCCCGAGGTGGAAATCCTGCCGGCCTGCCAGCACTTCGGCCTTGGGGTGGTGCCCTACAGCCCGATCGCACGCGGCGTGCTCACCGGCAAGTACCTGCCCGGCCAGCAGCCCCCGCAAGACTCACGCGCGGGCCGCGCCGACCGCCGCATGATGGAAACCGAATTCCGCGAGGAATCGCTGGTGATTGCCCAGGCGCTGAAGGAGCACGCTGATGCGCGCGGCCTCAAGCTGGGTCAGTTCGCTACCGCCTGGGTACTGGCCAACCCGATTGTCAGCTCGGTGATTGCCGGGCCGCGCACGCTGACACAATTCGAGGATTACTTTGGCGCCGTTGGCGTGGCCATCTCCGCAGAGGAGGAGGCACTGGTCGACCAGTTAGTGCGCCCCGGACATGCCTCCACGCATGGCTACAACGATCCGAACTATCCGCTGACAGGCCGCCCGGTTTCGGCAGGCTGATCGCGTTGCTCACCAGGGTGGCCAGCCAGCCGGCTACCCGATCCAAATCCGGTGCTCCTGGCAACCTGCACGAACGGTTGCCGGGCTGCCCGCCCTGGCCAACACCTCGCGCCGATACGTTCCTTGCCGAGGTGCAGGCAAAGAACATTCCGCGCGTGCCCGGGGCCGGGGTGTTCCTGACGCGAACGCTGGATGGCACGCCGCCGGTGATGCTGTGGCATGTCAAGCGCAACCACGCCTTGCAACAGAAGATCATTGCCGTGAGCATCGTGACGGAGACGGTGCCATGGATCAAGGATGCCGAGCGCCCGACGATAACGAAACTGATGCCGGATTTCTGGCGCGCCAACGCCCGCTACGGCTTTATGGAGCGGCCCGATATTCCCAAGCTGCTGCTACAGCCACAGGTGCAGCCCTGCGGGCTGGACCTGAGCACCATCGCCTACTACATGGGCCTGGAGACGATCGTGCTGCGCGAGAGCGACAGCCGGATGCCGCAATGGCAAGGCAAGCTGTTCGCCTTGATGGTCAAGAACGGCATGCACGTTACCGATCTTCTCCGGCTGCCCAGCGATCAGGTGGTGGAGATTGGCCGCCGCGTTTCGATCTGACGATCAGGCGATCAAGCCACCCTGCCGGCCAACTCATGACAATACGCGGTCTCCTTCGCGACCAACCGCTGCTCGAGCCCGGCCCAGACAGTGCTTGCTTGTACCTTGGGCTGCTGCACGGTGCCATCACCTTGCCGCGCTTGCCGCTGCGCGCGCAGCCGTGCTGAAAAAGCCCCCGTCCACCGGCGCTGGCGAAGCGTCACCCGGGATCCTGCTCAAATTTTAGGCAGCCCGATACATAACCGCCACTATTGGGCAAGCGCGGCGTGTCAGGTCCGGTTATCCACACAAGCTGTGGATAACACGATCCGGCAATCGTGGACAAAATGTGTACGTGCACCGTAACAATCGACCGTGGCCCGGTGCGATATCGGTCGCCTTGTTGATTGGCCCCCCGCCTGCTTTGGGAATCATCTGCCCGCCCTTGCAGATTGCTCCGAGTGATATCCCTCACGCCGCGGACTATCCTGCCCTAGTCGCCTTGCGGGCAGGCCGGTAGCCGCCCGGCCCGTGCACATTGACAACCCGGCTGGCCGGGCCGCGATGCGCGCGCTGGCGCGCGAACCGCTCTAATACCAGTTGGACAATTCCTGTCAACTACCCCGGCCTAAAGGCCGGAGCTTGCAAAGGCAACTGAACAAGCTCGGGTTGACCAGGCAAAGCGGTAACCAACCCGCTACGTTGCGAA
>NZ_BAAILO010000130.1:0-23895 GCF_054589115.1 Cupriavidus sp. 8B
AACGGTTTTTTGATGACCGGTCGCGGGCTGACCTCGCCGGGTCCCGGCTCACGCGCCTGCGGCCGCGACCGCTAATCAAAAAACCCTCTGCTCTATTGACTGCTGGCAATAGACTTGAAAGCACGGTTCGATATCTGGGCATTGAAGTAGACGACGCGCTCGAAATGGCAGAGCAAACTGAAATTTGACAACCCGATGGCCGGCGAGCGGTCGCTTGTCGGCCAGTTACAGACGCTCGCGGGCTAACCCCTATAGCTGCCAGTCGTTGACGGCGAAGGCAAATAAAGGCCGTAGGGAGTCTGCGCTTGGGTCTTTCAAACGGCCGTCAGAGACGCGACATCACCGACTCGACTACCACGATCAGCCCGGCTGACAGGAGCGCTGTGCCGAATGGTTTGGCGAGATGCCGACCCCAGGAAAAATTCTTCTCAATAGCCATTAGTACGCCGAGGAAGAGCATCCAGCCGAGATTGCCGGCGCCCAACGAAAACATCAGCATCATGAATGCCCAGCAACAGCCAATGCAATAGAAGCCATGGTGCACTCCGAGCCAGAGTGCCTGACGCGGGCGATCCTCACCTGTCCAATGCGCCACTACAAACGCAAACGGAGAGCGGCATTTGTCCAGGCAGCGGTACTTCAGCAAGCTAAATTGATAGGCGCCAGCCACGAGCAAGGTGACCGCGCCTAGCACCCAAGCGTTGGCTATTAGCCAAGCGCTTCTTGCAAGCACCTCGCGCAACAGCAAGGCTCCGCCGTAGGCGACTATGCCGACTGCGACCCATGTAAGCAGGTATCCTGCAACTACGAGCGCCACAAGTCTTGGCCGGTCCGGCTGCGAGCGAGCGACTGTGGAGAAGAGGCTGATCAGCGGCACGCTGGTGGGCAGCATCATCGCGACGGTCATCACCGTCCAGCCGGCAACAAAAATCATCCCGTAATACAGGGCACTACTCTCGCCACAAGAGACTCGCAGGTGGGCGTGATGGACGTAGTGAACGTAGGGCGACTGTCCCCAGTACCAAAGGGCGAACCAAGCAAGTGCGCTAGTAGACAGCAGGACAAACGCGAGCAGCCGATCGCGTTGAGCAGGCCACATGTGAGCGTTCAGGCGCTAGCCCTTGAAGTGAAATTTACCTTGGATTGCGTTGTGACCCTGAAGATCGACGGCGATGCCCAGGCGCGGTTCGGTGGCCTTGTAGTACAAGGCCTTGCTGACGTACGCGGGCGCGCCCGGGATGGTCGAGAACGCCGTATCGTGAAGCGTTGTTAACCCACCTGTCGCACCCTGGAAAGGCACCATCTCCGCCGAAAAGTCGTTGCCGATGCGAAGCGTGCCCTTCCCTTGCGTAACCTGAAACAGGATCGGGGCTTTCTCGACCGCGAGAATGGCAGCGTACAGGCTGACAAGGTCCTTCACGGGGCCGCCGAGTTTCCCCGTCCACACGCTGACCATCGCGTCGTGCTGGGCTGGAGTCGCCCGCTCATCCACGAAGTAGATGACCTTCCAGTCGCCTTCGAGGACGGGCCCCGGTATGTGATTGACACCAGCGATCGTCAAGTTGCTGACGTCGACCCCGTCGATGCTTCCCTTGTCGACGTGCCACGAGTTGATCGACTGGCAGGTTCCGTTCCCGTCAGGTGGCTCGCCGACCCAGCACGGGCACAGAATCTTGCACGTGCAGACTTCCAAGAGCTGGCCTTCCAAGTCATAAGCCATGGTACTTCTCCTGCCTCGGCTCGCAGGCCCTCCTTGCGGAGGGCGATGATCCATTATAGCCAGCATGAAACGGTGTCAAGCGTTGCCAGTCGCTGCTCATTTGCCCGGCACTCAAATCCCCAACGGGAGACCGCCCGCGGCCATCTAAGAAGGCGGCGGACGAACTGGTGCTTCGGGCTGCAAAGCAACGCTTACGAGACTTGGGAGACCGAAGGCGTGAGAATAACCGACTGCGCGGCCGGGTTCGCGTACAGGAATGCGCAGTTCCGTGCGTAGCGCAGACTGGAGCGTACTTCGGGCACCTTGAACAAGCAGCGGGCGCAGGTAGACGTGGCCCCGCAGGCTGGTACGCCCGAGCCCGGTCTCGCCATCCTGAGCTTGCTGGAGCGGCGTCAGGCCAAGCCAGGCGCCGAGTTCGTTCACCGACGACGAACGTGGCCTGCAAGGGGTCGGGAGCTGCCGACGGTGGCCGTATCCGTCGCAGTCACACTCTGCCCTTCACCTATCCATTTGCCAATGGCCGAGATGGGTCGGTCAGAGACGGCCGCAGCCCCGCGACGAGCATCCGACCGAGACCGGCCTGAGCCGCCGGTCACGAGCGAGTCCGCTATGGCCGGTCTAGAGCTGCGAGCGGACATTTGCCACAACCGGAGGCTCCGATATGAAGTTGCGTACGCCGCCAGCGCCAATCCGAATGGGACGTCGCGTCAATCCAGCGCGAGTTGGCGCGACTCTTTCGGTGCAATCTTTGCCTGAGCCACGACTTGGCGCCAACGGTTCAGATCCTTCTGCAGCCTCTGCGCAAGCGCGTCGGCGCCTCCGGGCTCGGTGCGTGCACCATGGCTCTCGAAGCGTTCGACGACCTCTGGATCGACAAGTACCTCGTTAAGCGCTTGATTGAGGCGATCGATGGCCGCCGCGGGCGTACCGGCCGGCGCGAACAGCCCATACCATTGCCCGACATCCACCCCAGTGACACCCAGCTCTGCGAGCGTCGGCACGCCAGGAAGGGCCTCCAGGCGCTTCGGTCCTGCCACCGCCAACGCGCGCAGTTGTCCCGCACGGATGAAAGGGTATGCCGTGAATAGACTGGGAAACATGATCTGCGCTCGACCATTGACCGTGTCGGCGATTGCAGGTGCGGCCCCCTCATAAGTCGCGCTTGCCATCGACGTTCCACTGCTGAGCTGGAACAGTTCGGCAGCGAAGTGCGGCGGCGTCCCATCGCCGGCAGATGCGTAGCTGAAAAAGCGGGGTGCCCCCTTCAGCCCAGCGATGAGCGTGTGCAGGTCGGGGGCGTCCGGATGGGTGACCATCAAGGTCGACGAAGAACCGACGAGCCCAACCGGCTCAAAATCGCTAACCGGATCGTAACCCAGCCTTTGCAGTGCGGGGTTCATCGCGTGCGTGCCGACGTAACCGAACATCAAGGTGTGGCCATCCGGCGAGGAGCCCGCCACGTACTCGCTTGCGATGGCGCCGTTCGCGCCGGCCCTGTTGTCGACCAGCACTTCCTGGCCAAGCAGCGGGCCCAACTTGGCGGCGATGATGCGAGCCATCGTGTCGTTGCCACCACCGGCGCGCGTCGGCACGATGATTGTCAGGGCTCTGTGCGGGAAATCTGAGGGCTCGACTTCTCTTGCTTCTGGACGCGAGAACACATATTCGGGCAGATGCAGCTCACCTTGCATGATCTTTCGTGCCGTGCGAACGAGAACGGCGCGCTCGACCGTGGCGCAATCTGCGCGGCCGCTCAACTCGACTTCGACATCGATCTGGCCGGCGGGATGCAACACGACCAGTTTGTGGCGGCCCGGTTCGCGCGCCGCCCCACTCGCGACCGTTCCCGGCAATGCAAACGCGCTGGCGACGCCAATGGCGCCCGTCACGGCGTGTGATGCATGGCATTTGCGCGGCGTGAAATAGCGTGAGGTGATGCTGTCGTTCGACACGCCCATGCTGACCAGCACCGGCTTTGGAATGACGCTGTCGGACACGTCGCCGAGGCCCATCCTGCGCCCGGCCTCGAGGCGAAGGCTTTCCAGCCGATCGAGGAGCGCAGTGTTTGCATCAAGGGCCGCCGGTTTCTCGCGCCCTGTGACGCCGAGATCGCCGGCGCGCACAATCATCAGCGGCATGGCCGCATCGATGCAGGTCACCTCGATACCGTCGATCGTGTCGATGCGCTTGCCTGTCGGGAACACCTGCCCGGTGACCGCACCCCACGCATCGAGGAAGTTGAGCAGGATGGGCGCCGCCGTGCCGGCCACACCATCGATGCGCGCGTCGCCTTCATAGGTCACGCGGCCGCCGGGCGTTCGCACCGTTACGTCGATCCGCGACTTGGTGTTGACGTTGTAGACGTGAACGCTGGTCGTGCCGTCCATCGCGGGAATCAAGCCCTGCTCGATCGCGAAAGGCGCAACACCGGAGAGCATATTTCCGCAGTTCGGCCGCGTGTCGACCGAGCAGTGACCCACGCCGACCTGCGCGAACAGATAGTCGATGTCGCAGCCCGGCTGCGACGAGCGCGACACGATGGCGACCTTGCTGTTCAGCGTGCTGCCGCCACCCACACCGTCGAGCTGAAGCGGGTCGGAGGCACCGATGGCGCCGATCAGCGCCTGGTCGCGTGCCTCGTCGCCCTCCGGCAACCACTCGCGCAGAAAGAAAGGGCCTCGCGAAGTGCCGGCGCGCATCAGCACGCAAGGGATCGACCTGTTCATCTCAGTCCGCGGTGATCTTGGCGGCCTGGACCACCTTCTTCCACTTGACCTGCTCTTGCGCAACATAGTTGCGCATCTGGTCGGTCGTCATGGGCGAGACTTCGGCACCGTGGTCCTCGAGGCGCTTGATCACGCTCTTGTCGGCCAGCACCTCATTGAGCACCTTGTTGAGCTGTTCGACTACAGGCTTGGGCGTCTTCGCCGGCGCGAAGATCCCGTACCACTGCGAGACGTCGACGTCGGCGATGCCCTGCTCCTGGAGCGTGGGTACGTCCGGCATGAGAGTCGAGCGCTTGGCGCCTGCAACACCCACGGCCTTCAGTTTGCCGGCCTTGACGTACGGCATGGCCATGAAGAGGCTTGGGAACATCACCTGCGTCTGGCCTCCGATGGTGTCCGTGATGGCTGGCGCGGACCCCTTGTAGGGCACGTGCAGCATGCTTGTACCTGTCGAAAGCTTGAACATCTCGGCGGCAAAGTGCGGCGCCGTGCCGTTGCCGGCCGAGGCGTAGCTGGTCTTGTCCGGGGCGGCTTTGAGCATCGCTACGATCTCCTTCGCGTTGCCGGCCTTGACGGCTGGATTGAGCACCATCACCGTCGCCGACGATCCGACCATGCCGACGGGCTCGAAGTCCTTGACCGGGTCGTAGCGAAGCTTCTGCAGCGCCGGATTCATCGCGTGCGTTGCGATGTAGCCCAGCATGAGCGTGTAGCCGTCGGGCGCAGCGCGCATCACATACTCGCAGGCGATGGCGCCGTTGCCGCCCGCCTTGTTGTCAACGATGACCGGCTGCTTGAGGATGGCCGACATGGCTTGGCCGATGACGCGCGCCATGGCGTCGTTGGCACCCCCTGCCGCCGTTGGGACCACGAGGGTGATCGGCTTTTCAGGAAAGGCGGCGATTGCGCTGCCGCAGGCAAAGGACGCCGCCAGCGCGACGGCACCAACGAGGCGAAGCTTCTGTAACTTCAATTTGTCTACTCCGATGGATTGTCGAAAGGTGGATGCAAGTAGGCTCTTGCTTGGCCTTGATCGTATGTTCCGCTTTTGGATGTCTTCTGTGAATTGCATGTTTATGATCGATTGATGCACACTGTGGATAACTGAGACTGCTCCCCGGAGCCCTGTGCCATGACCATCAACTTCAATCTCAACGATCTGCAGGCATTCCGGGCGGTGGCTGAGCTCAACAGCTTCCGCAAGGCAGCCGAGGCGCTGCATGTATCGCAGCCGGCCTTCAGCCGACGCATCGAAAAGCTCGAGGAAGCGCTCGGCGTTCGGCTGCTCGACCGCACCACCCGGCGCGTGAGCCTGACCTCGGTCGGACGCGACTTCGATCGCAAGGTGCAGCAACTCCTGGATGACCTCGACCACACGCTCCTGGGCATCCGCGGTGTGGCGGCCACGCGCATGGGCGAGGTGACGATTGCCTGTGTGCCTTCGACCGTCTACTACTTCCTGTCGCAGGTGATCTCGCGCTACCACGAGCGCTACCCGAAGATCCGGGTGAAGGTTTTCGACGCCAGTGCCAACGAGGTGCTATCGGCTGTGTCGCGGGGCGAGGCGGACTTTGGGTTGAACTTTGTCGGTGGCAAGGAGCCGGACATCGAATTCAAGCCCTTGCTGGAGGAGCGTTTCGTCGCGGCCTGCAGGCGCGACCACCCACTTGCCAGGAAGCGTCGAGTGAGCTGGACGGAACTGGCGCAGTACGACTACATCTCGGTCAGCAAGGCGTCGGGCAACCGGCTGCTGCTGGATCAAGCGCTTTCGAGCCTGCCCGGCCGTCCGCAGAGCATCTACGAGACCCAGCACGTCACGACGATGCTCGGCCTTGTGGAGGCAGGCCTCGGCGTGGCCGCGGTGCCTTCTATCGCCATGCCGGACGCGGACCATCCGCTGCTGGTGAGCGTGCCCCTTTACGACCCGGTGATCACCCGCAAGATCGGTCTCATCCGGCGCAAAGGTCGATCCTTGTCCCCGGCGGCGCAACAGCTCTACGCTTTCTTCTCCGAGATGAAGGCAAAGCGCGGCAAGCCAGAAGGCCGCCGCGCGGTGGGTTGAAGATCCTGAGGCGGGCAGTGCTCCAAGCCCGGTGCCCGGTTCAGTGCGCCGGGCCGGCGTGGCCGAGCGGCGCAGGCAAGTCTACCGAACCCTCTTCGAGTTCGTGCTCGGCGTTGGCGTAGTTCGCGGCCAATTCCCGGCGCAGCACGTCTCGGTCGCAAGCGTTTTCCCAGATCGAGACCACGATGCAGGCCACTGCGTTGCTGATGGTGCTGGTGAGCGCTCGCGCCTCGGACATGAAGCGATCGACTCCCACGATCAGCGCCACGCCAGCCACTGGCAGATCGGGCATGACCGTGAGCGTGGCGACCAGGGCGACGAAACCACTGCCAGTCACCCCCGCTGCGCCCTTGGAGGTCAGCAGCATGATGCCCAGCATCGAGGCGATCTGGAGCCACGACAGATGGATGTCGCAGGCCTGGGCGATGAACATCGACGCCAGCGTGAGGTAGATGGCCGTGCCGTCGAGATTGAACGAATAGCCGGTCGGGAGCACCAACCCGACCACTCCCTTCTTGCAGCCGAGCCGCTCGAGCTTGAGTAAGAGTCGGGGCAGCGCTGGTTCGCTGGAGGAGGTGCCGAGCACCACCAGCAACTCTTCCTTTATGTAGCGCATCAACTGCCATAGCTTGAACCCGTGCAGACGCGACAGCACGCCGAGTACGACGACGACAAAGAAGATGCAGGCTAAATAGAAGGTCCCGATCAGCAGTCCGAGTGATCCGATCGACTTGATGCCGTATCGCCCTACGGTGAACGCCATCGCGCCGAATGCGCCGATCGGTGCCAGCCGCATGATGATGCCGAAGGCTGCGAAGAGCATCTGCGAGAAGCCTTCGATGCCCTCGAGCACCGGCTTGGCGGCCGTCCCGATCTTCGTTAGACCGAATCCGCAGAGCACGGCGAGCAGCAGCACCGGCAACACCTCGCCTTCGGCGAAGGCGCCGACGAACGCATTCGGAATGATGTGCATGACGAAGTCGGTGAAGCCGTGGATGTGCACTTGATTCGCGAAGCGCGTCGCCACGGAGGCGTCGAGGTTCTTCGGATCGATATGCACGCCGGCGCCGGGTTGCATCAGGAACACGGTGACCAGGCCCGTGATGAGGGCCAGGATCGTCAGTGCGTAGAAGAGTCCCATTGCCTTGAGCAAGGTCTTGCCGATCTCCTTTGAGTCGCCGAGCGAAGTGATGCCACTCACGATGGTGCAGAACACCACCGGCGCGATCATCATCTTGACCAGCTTGACGAAGCCATCGCCGAGCGGCTTCAGCGCGGCACCGAACTCGGGCCAATAGTGGCCCACGGCGATGCCGAGGATCAGGCCGATCAGGACCTGTACATAAAGCAGCTTTGGGAGTTTGCGGATATTCACGACGTTGTCTCCGGGTTGAGAGGCGCACAGATGCGTACCGGTCTGCGCCGGTTCGGGTCGGTATCGAAGGGCTGGAGCGGGCTCAGCGGTGCGCGCTGAGCACCCGATCGACCATGACGCCGGCTTGACCGAGGTTGTTCGCCGGGTCGCACATGGCATCGAGTTTGGCTCGCGTGACGTGCTTGTTGATCTCCGGGTGGGCGGCCAGGATCTCGATCAGCGGTCGGTTGTCGGCCAGTGCCTGGCGGCACAGGTCATAAACCAGGTCGTGTGCGTATTCACGGCCGATGTACGGACCCAGGCCCATCATCACCGCCTCGGACATCACTAGCCCGTTGGTGATGTCGATGTTGGCGCGCATGCGTGTAGCGTCGACCTCCAGACCCTTGAGGATGAACTTGGTCTGCTTCAGCGCGCCGGACATCAGGCAGAAAATCTCGGGCAGCGATACCCACTCGATTTCCCACGGACCCGTGGAGCGCTCGTGGTCGGCCACCATCGCATCCATGAGCGCAGCGGCATGCTGGCGCGCGACCGAGATGTTGGCGTGGATGTAGAGGCAGGAGATCGGGTTGCGCTTTTGGGGCATGGTCGACGACGATCCGCGGCCCGGCGCGAAGGGCTCGAAGACCTCCGCCACTTCGGTCTGCATCATCAGCTTGACATCCATTGCAATCTTGCCGAGCGAGCCGCCGACCAGACCGAGGAAGGCGCCGACTTCCGCGATCGTGTCGCGCACCGTGTGCCACGAGATCAGCGGTTGGGCCAGTCCCAGCTCCTTCATCAGTCCGGCCTGGGTTTCCATGGCGCCCTTCTCCAGCGAGGACAAGGTACCCGACGCACCGCCGAACTCGCCCATGAGGACGCGCGGCTTGAGTTGCTGCAGGCGTTCACGGTGACGATCGATGCCGGCCAGGATGCTCGCCATCTTGTAGCCGAAGGTGATTGGCGTGGCCTGCTGAAGATTGGATCGGCCGATGACGGGCGTGTCACGGTACTTGCTGGCCAGGGCGGCAAGCGCATCGCCGATCTCGTCCAGATCCTGCTCGACCAGCGCCAGGCCCTCGCGCATCTGCAGCACGGCGGCCGTGTCGGTGATGTCCTGCGTGGTGGCGCCCCAGTGGCAATACTCGCCGAGCTTGTCCCGGCAGTTTGCATTGATCTGGTTGACCACCGCGATGATGGGATAGCCGATCTGCTCGGTCTTGGCCTTCAACCTAGCCCAGTCGATCTGCGACAGGTCGCAGTTGCGGACGATCTCGTCCGCGGCTTCCTTCGGGATGATGCCGAGTTCACCCTGGACCTTCGCGAGCGCGCGCTCGATGTCCAGGTACTTGGCGGTGCGGTTCTCGTCGGACCAGACTTCGCGCATGCGCGCGTCGCTGAACATGTCGCCGAAGATGCGCGAGTCGATGATGGTGGAGGCCATGGTGCTTGTCTCTCTGCGGGGGAAGTTGGGAAATAGGGTCAGTTGCGGGCAAGGGCGAGCGTGCGTTGTGCCTGCAGCACGACGGGCCGGTCGATCATGCGACCGTCGAGCCGGGCTGCGCCGGGCGATGCAGCATCGGCAATAAGGACGCGCTGAGCCCAGTCCAGTGCCTGCGCGCCCGGATGCAGTGCGGCGTGGATCGGCTGTACTTGGCGTGGGTGGATGCACAGCTTGGCGCCGAAGCCAAACCGTCGCGCATCCGCAAGATCCGACAGGAGGCGTTCCTCGTCGTCCAGTTGCGGCGTAACGCCTGCGACCGGTGCCGACAGGCCCGCCAGGCGCGAGGCAATTGCGATGCGGCTGGCTGCATAGCCAAGGCCGGAAGCGTCAGTGGAGATGTCCATGTCGAGGTCAAGCGCGAAATCGAGCGTGCCGAACACCAGGCGCTGGGCGCCGGCGGCCGCGATGTGGTCCACCTCGGACACGCCGCGTGCGCTTTCGATGAGCGCGAGGATGCCGGCATCCGGCAAGGCAGCCTGCGTCTCGGCGACCTGCGCGGCCGACTCGGCCTTGGGCAAAAGCACGGCGGTCGTCGGCGCATCGTTCAAAGCCGCAAGGTCCGCTGCAAACCATGGGGTGCCGGCGTCATTGATACGCACGACGATGCGCGACCGCTCCGCGGGTGTTGCACCCTGCAGCCATGTCGTGATGGTGCTGCGTGCATTGGCCTTGTCGTCGGGGGCCACGGCGTCCTCGAGGTCGAGCACGACCCTGTCGGCACCGCTGGCAAGCGCTTTGACAAAACGCTCCGGGCGCGTGCCGGGCACGAAGAGGTAAGTGCGGGCGGGAAGCAGCATTTCGGCGGGCATGACAGCCACCTCAGACGGCGTTGGACGTGTGCAGGCCGTCGATCTCGGCCGCGCTGTAGCCGAGCTCCATCAGGATTGCGTCCGTGTGCTCGCCGAGTGCAGGTACTGGATCCATCCGCGGGCCGGTATCCCAGGTCCCGGGAGGGAGCATGGCGGGCACCGGCCCTGTCGCCGTTCCCACTTCGGTCCAGCGCCCGCGCGCCTCGAGCTGCGGATGCGCCCAGACGTCCTTCATGGTGTTGACTTGGGCATTGGCGATCTGCGCGAGTTCAAGTCTCTCGACTACCTGCGCGCCGGTCAGGGACGCGAAGGCATCCACGATGATCTGACGCAACGCCACCCGCTCTGCGACTCGCCTGAAGTTGGCCGTGAAGCGCGGATCCGTGGCGAGTTCAGGTAGCTGTAGCACCTTGTCGCAGAAACTGACCCATTCGCGCTCGTTCTGCAGGCCCAGCATCACGGTGGTGCCGTCTCCGGCCGGGAACGGGCCGTACGGATAGATCGTGGCGTGGCTGGCGCCGGTGCGCGGCGGTGGCGCCGCCCCTTCGAATGCATAGTAGAGCGGATAGCTGGTCCACTCGGCCAGCGACTCCAGCATGGAGATGTCGATGCGTTGACCCTTGCCGGTCTGGCCGCGCTGCAACAGCGCCGCGAGGATGTTGCTGTAGGCGTACATGCCGGCGGCAATGTCCGCGATCGAGGGGCCTGCCTTGCAGGGCTCTTCAGGCGTGCCGGTGACGGAGACAAAGCCGGCCTCACTCTGGATCAACAGGTCGTAGGCCTTCTTGTCGCGGTACGGGCCGGGATTGTGCGGGTCGTCGCCATAGCCGGAAATATCGCAAACGATCAAGCCTTGCTTGGCGCCGGAGAGCTTGTCGTAGCCAAGCCCGAGGCGGGCTGCCGCGCCTGGCGCGAGGTTCTGCACGACGACATCGGCCTTCTCCATCACCAGCCGCTCAAGCACCCGGGCTGCCTCGGGGTGCTTCACGTCCAACGTGATGCTTTCCTTGGAACGGTTGGTCCAGACGAAGTGAGACGCCAGGCCGCGAACGCGCTCGTCGTAGCCCCGCGCGAAGTCGCCGGATCCTGGCCGCTCGATCTTGATGACGCGGGCGCCGAGGTCAGCCAGTTGGCGAGTGGCGAAGGGCGCGGCAATCGCGTGCTCGAGCGTGACAACGGTGATGCCCTTGAGTGGCTGCATGTCTATCTCTCTGAATGTCGTTCGTGAATCAACGCAGCACGGCGGTGGCGTCCATCGTCAGCCAACCCGCGTGGTCCGAGGCCCAGAGACGGATCGATTTGCCGTCGGCCTGCGGTTGCCCACTGACGTGGAATGCGTTCAGGTCGAATGTGGGGCGCACGGCCTTGAATCGAAAGCTCGCCACGTCTGCGTCCGGCAACTGGCGGCGCAACAGGTCTAGCAGCAGCGTGGCGATCAGCGGGCCATGGACGATCAGCCCTGGGTAGCCCTCGACCTGCGTCACGTACTGGCGGTCGTAGTGGATGCGGTGGCCATTGAAGGTGAGTGCGGAGTACCGGAACAGCAGAACGTCGTCGGGCACGATCTCGCGGCGCCAGGCCGCGTCGGTCGGCGCGACTTGTGGGGGCGGCGCGACGTCGTTCGGGCCCTGCGCTTCCCGGTAAACGATGTCGTGAAACTCGACGAGCGCCGGCTCGGTGGCCTCGTTGCAGCGCACCTCGTGGCGCACCTTCACAAACACGAGCTTGCCGGTACGGCCTTCCTTGGTCGAGACGTCGTCGATGGTCGAGGTCCGCGCAACACGGTCGCCCACGCGGATCGGCGAACGGAACTCGAACTGACTGCCGGCCCACATGCGCCGAGGCAGGGGAACCGGCGGAAGGAAGCCGCCGCGCCTGGCATGGCCGTCGGCGCCGATTTCGCTCTGCCGATGCATCGGCAGGAAGTAGAGCCAATGCCAAAGTGGCGGGAGGGTGCTGCCGGCAACTACCGGCGTCGCCGGATGGTCCAAGGTCGCGGTCAGCGCCACGACAGGCGTGGGGTAGATGGTGTCTTCGAACCTCTCGCTGCGCCCTATCCACGATTGCAGTTGATCTTGCTGTACGTCCACTTCGCCTCCTTCGTTGGCTGCACCAAGCGGCAGCAGTTGTTGGGAGCGAGTGTGCGACGGAGCCTAAGTTAAGGGAATTGCAATGTTTGGTCCTATTGATGCATCCAATGCAATAAACGGGGTGTTCCTGATTGAAGCAAAGAGGTTCGAGAGCCCCCTTGCTGAAAAGCGAACGACCGGTTGCTGGTGCAGTGCGGTCGTGCGCTCCGCGTCGCGCTAGGACTGCGACGGGTAACGGACTTTCGATGGCCAGCGATGCAAGTCGCAGCATCGGCCGTTGTGGAAAATCAGCACCCCGGCCGGCAGCGCGGCACAATGACGGCTTTGAAGATTTCCATGGAGGTCCTGTTGCGGTCCGAGAGCGTTCATCCTGTTTTGCGGCTCCGTGCGCGTTGGCATCGAGCGTTAGTTTGAGCCGATGCCACCATCGGCTAAGGAGTCTGCGGTGCATTCCAGTTGCGATACCAAGAGATCAAGAGATCAAGAGATTGCAGAATAGCCAAGTGTGCGGCGATCCTCCGCGACGCACAGGTACGCTGCCTGAGTCTGGGCCCTTGGGACCGTCAACCGGCGACTCTGAATAGCTTTCTCATCAGTCAGTGCTTGTCGTAGATACGCAACGCATTCGGCGCGCAGCAGTTCCTTGTCGGCCTCTCAATTGGGGGATCAGAACGACGGCGACCGTGCTCGCTTCGCAGGGCGCGTCAAACTTGTGGGCTGTAGTGGCCGGGCCGCCCATTCGACGCGCATTTAGTGCGCCGCGAGATACGCTTTGGCGGCCGCAGTCTCGGGTCGCGCGCTGTCTGCATTCTTCGCGAGCGCAAGGAGTCGCCTGTAATAGTCGGTCGCCAACTCGCGCTGCCCGGCGGCTTCCGCTGCACGTGCCGCGCCATACAGCCCGCGATAGCGATTCGGATATTCCCGCAGCGCCGACTCGTATTCGTGCAAGGCTTGGCCCGGCTTTCCTTCCTCGAACAGCAAGTCGGCAAGCAACTCCCGCATCGGGAAGAGCCGGTTCTCCATAGCCACGTTCTTGATGCTGGCGTCCTCGCCGTCTGCGGCTACTCGCATCAATTGCTCCGCCTGCGCGCGGTTGCCCTCGGCCAGCGCGATCCACGCCGCAACAGCGGTAATCTCTTCTTCAGTTCGTGCTACCCAGTACGACTCATTCGCTCTCTCAAGGTCCTGGCGCAAACTCTTCATTGCGTCAATCTCCTGCCTTGCGCTGGTCGGATCGCCGCTGCGCGCCATCCCGAGACCGCGCGCAAAGCGTGATCGAATCCGCGTACGCCCAGTTGTTCGAGGTGACGGGCAGAGCGGCGGCGCCCTTCCAGTCTGCGCGCTCAAGTGCATAGCGCGCCGGCATCGCCGCAACCGAGTTCTTGTAGCCCTTCAAGGTTGGCGGCTTCTGCAAGGCGTCGGCCACTCCCTTGTCAATCAAGGCACGTGCCTTCACGTCCTGCGACAACTGCAGACGTGCATAGACCACGAAGTCCAACGCGTGGTAGTAATCCGGCTGAACCTCAAGCGCGCTCAGGTTGGACGTGATCGATTGCTCCCATCGCCCGAGCATCGTGTAGATGTGCGACGGCATGTGCCGCGCGTGTGGCGACGCGGGAGCAATGATGGCGTACTTGCTGGCTGCGGCGAGACCCTTTTCCGCAAGAGGCGGATAGTCGTAGGCATGGATCAGGTAATGCGCGGCGCCGGGATGCTGCGGGTTCTTCGCGAACAGCCTCTCCAAAATCTCAGCGGACTTGCGCTGGTTGGCATAGGTTCGGTCCGTTGGTGGGGCGGCAGCCTGCAGGGAGAGCGCGTAATAGATTCCAGACTTCGTCGTCCTCCGGATAGCGCTGCGTCATCCGTTGCATGGCGTCCGCGTAGGCCAAAAGCCTGGCGCCGAGGGGCACCCTGTCGTAGTCACGGTAATACGCGCCGATCGCGTCGATCCAGTCACGCTCGCGTTGGGTCTTTGCCCCGACCGCACGAGCCTTGGCAAGGGCTTCCGACGCCGCCTGGGCATCGCGCTGCGGTGGCGGGCCTGCGAGGGAATTGCCCAACAGATTTACGGCGATCCCCCAGTAGGCGATCGCACAGCCCGGATCCTGCTCGATGACCGCCGCGAAGGTCTTGCCCGCCTCGGTGAACCAGAACGAGTGCAGCAGCGCCACGCCACGCTCGAACAGTGGCTGGACCTTCGGGTCGCACGAGGTTGGGAAGCTGACTTTGCCGAGCTGGTCGGCGCTTGCCTCGTGTCCATGTTCGTCGGCGAGCACTGAAGCCGATCCCAAGAGCAGCGCCCCGTGGCCACGACGCCGGCAATGTTCCGAGCGCGCATGAGGATCCTTCCGATCGTCACGACGATAATGGATATTCTAGACGATTCACCAGAGCTGTCCCAGCGCTCGCAACTCGCGCGGGAAACGCAGGCAGCTTTGTTCCGTAGGCCTAAGCGTCAAGCGCACACCCGGCCGCGGATGGGAACAAGTTCTGTGGCAGCCCGCCGGCGGCCTGCATATTGTTCGGCGACAAGGACGTTGCCGAAAAAGGATCGCCGCCGACGAGATGGCGAAGACTCGAACGGCGAAAATGCGTCGGGAAGGGTCGACCGAGAGGCGAGCGGCAGCGGTCCCTTCCCGGCCATCTAGAGCCGTTCACCAGAGCTTCCGCATGGACGCTCGAGCGTCAGCGATGCACTCGACAGCGGACCGTCGCAGCTCCACGAGATTATAATAATCACATCACCGGCGGTCACTGACCTCGTCTGCTCGCGAAGTCGGTCGAGGCAGGGCGGATTATGGAGAGCCATCGTCTTATGCCGTCCTGCTTTGTGACAGTCCGTTGAGGTCATTACGATGGACCTAGGCCGCGTTAGTTTCGGAGAACAATGAATGGGAAAGCAACGGCTCGACGATTTTCTGGAATTCATCGAAAAGAAGCACGGGGAAGAGAATTGGGTAACGGTCTACAAACAGATCCGGGAATCCGATGACAGCGAAGACGGTGCATTCTATTGCGCGCTAGTTAGTGAGCAGATGACGGACCGGGCAATGACCAACACCAGTTGGGATTTGATGCTCGGTAGCGGCGGACCCGGATTCGTGACCACGTTCGAGAATGGAGCCGAGAAAAATACGTACTATACGGAGTCGAATCCGGGCTTTCGGCCGCTTGTCCTCTACCGTGATTTCCACGGTCGCAAAGATAACTACCTCGAGATACTCGAAGAATTCCGTCTGCTTCATAACCTGTACCTCGACGTCAAGACTGGCATTTACTATGACTTCGATGAGTCAGGCGACGAGGTGGAAGTCATAAAGCTCACACGTGAAGAGGTAAAGATACGACGAAGTTATCTGCGTAGCTTCATGAATGCAACGCAGATGCACCTTCTTCTCTACTTCGAACTTACACGACACTTCAGATCGTCCCAAACCATTTCCGACAACGTCCAGTCAGACAACGTGTGCGCCACCCGTTACTCGGGCAAATCTTACGTGAAGGGCTACACTTCGTTCGTGCGAGTGCTTGGCAAGAAGTTGATTCGGTGTGGGCCGATGGACCGATGTGGCATCTGGCCGTTCGAACGGAAGAAGTGCTTCGCGGATTTCATTATTGGTGGCGATGTCGACGAACCACTCACGTTTACATGTGATCCCGAAAAGCTCGCAAACTATTTTGGTGCGAATCCAGAGGCGCCGCATTACCTCACGCCCGTATTCTTCAAGAAGGAGGTGATGCAAAAATATTATGGTTCGTCTGATTACGAAATCAGCGACGGTCATCTGTCGCGACGCGGAGCTTGGGGCCTTCGGTTCGACAACAATGCCCCGAATCATATCTCCGTGTTTCTGGGCGACTTGGGCCAAGACCTCCCACAGAAGGAGCAGTTATATTGGAAAAGTTACAACCTTTTTCCCGATGACCGAAAGATCAGTCGGACGAATTTCGAGCGGAGCTTCTTGGGCAACTTCTTCGATTCGGAAAACCCGGAGCACACGTTTAAGCACACATTCGTCCGGCTGCAAGGGGAATGGACCGGCAAGTTTGGCTGGCCCTTGTTCCTTCCCTTGACAGAGAGGGACGAACACTTCCTTTTCTCGATCAGGTCAATGCTGACCGACGAGCAATCCGAATTCGACGCGCAGATACTCGCCGTGGCAAAGGTCACGATTGACTCGGTGAACGTAAAGGCTCTACGCGAATATATGCCCGATGAAAGCGGTGAGTCAAAGTCGATTGTGCTCTTGGAGCGGCTATTCTCGAAACTCAAGATCGCTGATTCCGACCAGGTCGCAGCTTTCCTTCGAGGTATCCAGTCTGTACGTTCTACGGGCGTGGCGCATCGCAAGGGGACAGAGTACGAAAAAGTAATCTCGAAACTCAGCATCGACGACGGGAATTATCAAGCTGAATTCGACTTGATCCTAACGAAGTTCGCTTCACTGTTCGACCTGCTGCTGAAAGCGATAGAACTACGATCCGAGCCGTCAGCCGCCGCGTAAATCGCCGGAAGCCTTTTGCACGGTTCGTTCTGTCTCTTCGCTAGCTTTCGAACGCCCGCCTAGCGCGGGCCAGATGACCGTTTAAGCGTCGGAAGCCGCCGTCAAACGGCCGCGCGATCAGGGGCCGGTGTGGGTCGGTCACCGCCCTTCGCCGTCCGGCGCCGGTGTCAGCTCCGTGGCCTGGGCTTCCGCCAGGGTGGCCTCGCTGCGCTTGGACCAGTGCCAAGCTCAACGCTGCGCCGACTCGCTCGCACTTTTTTGACGCGCGTTGGGCTACTACTGGGCAATGACCGCCTGCACGCCGGCGCGCTCCAACTCTGTCGAGGATTGGGGCCACAGTTCCCGGGGCAATCGTAATTTTCGTGCAAAATCTGGCGGTTTGTTTTGATATTCCCTTTCAAAACAAAGACTTGAGACTCGCCGAGATTCCGCGTGCCGCGTCCTATTCGTGCAAAATCTGGCGGTGTTACCCAGGGGCGCCCGCGCGCGACCGATAGTCCGCAAGGAACTGCGCTTGCGCGTCGAACTGTGCGGTGAGTTTGGCCAGATCGACAACCAGTGACTCATGCGCCGCGCGTGCCTGCGCGAGCTCAGCCGCCCGCGACTGGTTCGTCGTCAGCAGCGCGTCGCGCTCGGCCTCGGCGCGAGCGTGGTCGGCGAGGGCCCGGTTTAACGCGGTCTCCAACTGCTCGCCGTGCGCTTGCTGTTCGTGCGATCGCCTTGCCACGGCGCCGGCTTCGGCGATGAGTCGTGCGTTGTCCTTGTTCAGTTGCGCGATCTCGTTCTGCTTGACGATCAGCAACTGGTTGGCTTGGCGCAGTTCGGCCTGAAGCTGCTGGACCTGCTGCTCGTGCCGACGGCGTCCTGACCGCGCTGTTTCTTGCTGACTGCGCGATAGTGTTCCAGCGCGTCGCGCGCTTGCTGGAGCTTCTCCTCGAGCGAGCGACGGAAACCGTCGTGCTCCGTCAGGCGCTCGCTCAGATCACGCGCCTGTTGCGCAAGATATTCGCCCTCAAGCGCACGCTGTTGCAGGGTGGTCTGCGTCGCGCCGCCGTACACCGCCGGCTCGACGGGTGGTTTCAGGCGAGGTCCAGTTCGGGCTCCACTTCCTGGCCGGGCACGCGCAGGCGGTATCCCATCGCACGATAGCCGCGCTGGCGGCGCTCCCACATGCGCAGCAGCGCGGGATGGCCGGTATCGACGAAATCCAGCACGCGCACGCCCGCCTTCGAGGCGTGCTCGCGATGCAGCCGGCCGGCATACTGCTGCAAGGTCCCCTTCCACGAGATCGGCATCGCCAGCACGAGGGTATCCAGCACCGGATGGTCGAAGCCCTCACCAACCAACTTCCCGGTGGCGAGCACCACCCGCGGCACGTCGTCGGCCAGCGCCTTGAGCGCGGCGAACTGCGCGGCGCGCGCTTTCTTCGCAAGCCGGCCGTGCAGCACGAAGAGCGGCTGTACGGTCGGACCCAGTGCGTGTTTAAGGCTTTCCAGATGATCGGTGCGCTCGGTCAGCACCAGCACCTTGCGCCCCTGCCGATACTGCTCAGCGATGTCCGTGGCAATCATGTGCGTGCGGTGCGCGTCATTCGCTAGGCGTGCGAATACGTCCTGAATCGGCGCGTCGGCAGGCACGTCACCGCCGCAGGTGAGTTGTCGCGGAAACACTTCCATCACCTGTGGCGCGCTCGCGGGCGGACGCGCCGCATGCCGGATTAAGCCACACAGCATGAACATCACCGGCTGCTGGCTATCGCGCCGCACGGGCGTCGCCGTCAGCCCCAGCACGTAGCGCGCCATGACGCCTTTGAGCACCGCCTCGAACGAATTGGCGGATACGTGGTGGCACTCATCGACGATGACGTGTCCGTAACGCCGGAGCAGTTCGCCCCGGGGGCCGTCGGGCGCCACCGACTGGAGCATCGCGATATCGATCTGACCAGTGGCCCGAAGCTTGCCGCCGCCAATTGTGCCGATGCATTGTGGATCCAGCGCGAGAAACGCCTGCAAGCGCTCGCGCCATTGTTCGAGCAGCTCCTTGCGATGCACGAGGACAAGCGTATTGACGCCGCGCCGGGCAATCATCGCAGCCGCGGTTACCGTCTTGCCGAAGGCGGTCGGTGCATGCAGGATGCCCGTGTCGTGCCGCAGCAGGTCCACCACCGCCGCCCGCTGGTCGGCGCGCAGCGTGCCGGCAAACGAGACCGCCAGTGGCTCACCTGTGCAACGCTCATCGCGCACCACACAATCGATGTCGTTGTCGCGAAGCAGCGCCATGACGTCGTCCAGATAACCGCGCGGTAACGCGATGTGGTTCGGACAATTCTCGGCGCGCCAAACAATACGCGGCGTGTCCCAGACGCTGAAGCCACGCGCCTGAGTCCGGTAAAACTCCGGATTCTGGAATGCAGCCAGCCGGACGAGGCGATTGAGCAGGGATTGCGGCAACTGCGCCTTTTCGAAATAGAGCTGATTGGCGAGCGTCAAGGTCAATGACGTGGGCATCGGCCCGTTCAGGCGTTTGGGCAAAGCGGGCGGCGGCTTCCACGGCTCAGCCTGGTCTTCTTCCGCGATGAACGCCACGTCGAGCGGGTGGGCGCCGCCCGTCGCGCGAAAAATCGCGCCCTCGATGTCGGCGTTGTCCATTGTCCGGACGGATGCCAGATGCGTCCACTGATCAGTGTACGATTCGAAATCGTCGTCGACGAATACGCTACAGCCACGTTCACGCGGCTGCTTCTGCAACGGCAACGCGATCAGATTGCCGAAACCGCCCTTTGGGAGGGCGTCCTGATTTGGAAACAGCCGGTCGTAGGACGACAGTTCCAGTTGCCGCGTTTGGCCACAGGTGTGACTGATTATCGCCGAGCCCAGTCGCCGTGCATCGCGTGCAGTGACGGCCGACGTGAAGAAGATCCACGCGTGCGCCCCGTTGCCCGATCTCGATATCTCGAGCGACACCGGGACATCCAGCTCCCGGCATGATTGACGGAAGGCACAGGCATCTTCGCGCCACCCACCCTTGTCGAAATCGACCGCGAGAAAATGACAGGTACCGTCCAGCATCAACGGATAGACGCCCGCCGTATGTTTGCCTGTCAGATGCGCATGAATGACCTGGTCATCCAGGGGCAGCAGCACACGAGGATGGCAATCTGGACACTTGACACGACGATGCCGCTCGCAAACACTGGGATACTGGTCGTTCACGCAGGCCGGCGCGTACCCCGATTTCCCCGTGGTTCTGTTTTCCCAGCGCACGGCATAGACGTCTGTGCGGCCACGGAACAGTCCCCGAAAAAGCCGCACCTTCTGCGTGGGAGACAATCCCGCCGCGTCGGCATTGCGCAGTGCGGGCGATGCGGCGGGCTCACGCGAAGGCACGGGCTGGACCGCATGCACAGCACGCGCTTCCAGGAGCGCGATCAGCCGGGCGTTTTCGGCCTGCAATTGTGCCACCTCCAGGAGCAATTGCTCCCGGGTGAGCGCTTCCATGGTTATACTTTGCCGCCTCTTTTCGTCCATTTCCTCATCTGCCGAGCCTCAACTCCAAGACCTCGCCATCAGCCCTCCGGTGTACGTCGTTGCAGGGATTTCCGATATCATTGATCCCTTGTTGATTGCAGGATTGTACTCACGAGCCACCTGCATATCGAGCGCAACAGCAAGTTCGTGCGCGGCATGCCCAAGGCCAAAAAGTGGATCGAACAGTCCTGCCTGGCCGAATATCGGATGCGCTGCGTCGATAAGCACCGCGCCCGCTACGAGATCGTCATGCCGTTCGCACATGGCCCAGACCTGGAACGCGCTATTGAGGAACTGCTGGCTGAGATGCACGAAACGGCAGACCTGTGCCACTGCTGGATCGAAGCATCGCTGCACGACCCGGCCACCGATACCTACTGGGGGTGATCACGCGGGTTCGCCATCGACTTGCTGATCGGCGGGGTGGGTGAAGTACTACTCGCTCGCCCTTGCGCAGACCGACATCGGTCAGGCAGACCGACTTCGCATGGCTGACCGGATTGCCGATCAGGCGTTTCTCGTGCAGACGGTTCAGCGCGCCCCAGTTCAGGCTCTTCCATGCGCGACGTTCCTCGCACAGGTTCAGGTAGAGCAACGCGAGGACCACTTCGTCGACGGCATCGGTATCGAGATCCATGATGGTCTCCTGTCAGGCGTTCGTCACGATCCCGTCGCGCGCTGCCAGGGCGCGGCGTCCACCAGCATCTCCTGATACAGCTCGAGCGGAAAGCGAAACGTGCCCCGGAAGTTGATATGTGCGGAATGCGCCGGCCCCATCCGCCGCAAAGGCCGGATGTAAGTTCGCAATCTTTATTCTGTTTGAATCACACGTTCTCTACTTGGCAAACGGCGGCGTCCATGTAGGCTCTCAGGCCAGCGCTTCACGACGTGCCTTGTGGCGCTTCCGCGGCCTGCCCACCAGTAGATACCGTGACATTGAGGGCGTATGAATCGCACCGGTGACAGCGCAGCGGTGATGACTTTGCTCATGATGGGAATCAGGAATCTGCATCAGGTGACCAGCTTCGCCCAACTGCTGCGATATTCAGATCTGAGCCTTACCACCGTCGACGAATAGTTCAATACCGTTGACAAAGCTTGAATCGTTGGAGGCAAGAAAGACCGCCGCCTTGGCAATTTCGTCCGGATCGCCGACGCGGCCCATTGGGATCTGCGAGGCCAGAGCGTCGAGTATTCCCTGCTGCCGTGCGGCGTCGGGCCCGGCCAGGTTAAACAAGCCTGGCGTCTTGGTGGGTCCGGGGCTGAGCGTGTTGACCCGGATACCGCGACCCTTGAGATCGAGAATCCAGTTGCGGGCGAATGAGCGTACTGCGGCCTTTGAGGCGGCATAGACACTGAATGCCTTGGTGCCGCCACTGGCGGCGGTGGAGCCAGTCAAGATGACTGATGCACCGTCCGCTAGCAATGGTAGAGCCTTCTGTACAGTAAACAGTACGCCCTTGACGTTACGGCCAAAGGTGTCGTCATACTGATCCTCGGTAATATTCCCGAGCGGCATCAGCGAGCCGCCGCCGGCGTTGACGAACAGTACGTCGATCCGACCCTTTTCCGACTTCACCCGATCAAACAGCGTGTCCAGTTCGGTCATGTTCGATGAGTCGACCCGGATGCCGGTAGCGTTACCGATCGCGGACACCGCGGCGTCGAGTTCGGCCTGTCGGCGACCGGTGACAATGACATGCGCCCCTTCGCTAGCAAACCGCTTAGCGGTAGCGAGCCCGATACCGGTGGATCCACCGGTAACGATTGCGATCTTCCCTTCAAGTTTGCGGGACACGGAATTTTCCTTGGTTGGTTGTGAGTCGGAGCGAGAACCTCGACTTCGTCCTCTGGCGCCTGGGTGCACGCGCTCGCCGCTTCCAGCAGGCAGGTCGGCGAATGGGCTCTCCACCAACTCGTACGCTCGCAACGGGTCGAGCATTAAGGCCGCTGCCCGACCGCGCTCGAGTCGTGGCTATGCGAAGAGGCCGAGGACTTGTGCTTGATCAGAGCAACCGCGACACCGCCGATCACCGCGGCCATTGCAATGGCAAGGAAGTTCTGCACCAGCGGAAGCTTCATCGAGACCAGCAGCCCGATCACGATTGGCGCCGCGATCGCGCCGATGCGCCCGACCCCCGAGGCAAAGCCAAGTCCCGTCGAACGGATCGACGTCGGGTAGAACTGCCCGGCATACGCGTACAGCAGGATTTGCGTGCCCAGCGTCGACGCGCCGACGACGGCAACTATCAGGAACAGCGGCTGCGCGCCGTAGCCGAGCTGCGTCAGCGAGACCGCGGCGACCCCGAAGAATGCGGTCGTCACCCACTTGATGTTCAGCTTGTCGGCGAGCCATCCGCCACCGACGGCGCCGACGACTGCACCGGCGTTGTAGGCGAGCAGGAAGTTCAGCGCGGAACCGAGGCTGTAGCCGGCCATGCCCAGCAGCTTGACCAGCCACGAACTGAGGGCGTAGAGCATGAACAGGCAGGTCATATAGGCGACCCAGAACATCACTGAGCTGAAGCCTCGGCCGTCCAGGAACAGCCTGCCTACGGTCGGACCTTCTGCCTTGTCCTCGGCCGGAACGAGGAACTCCTCGTGCGGCTCGAGCCGCATGTCCGGTCGGATCTTCCGGATCACTTCGCGCAGATGCGTGTGGTCATGCTGCTTGATCAGGAATGGCAGCGACTCAGGCATGTACTTGAGGATGAACGGGATCAGCACCACTGCGGCGCCCGCGGCGATGAACACAGATTGCCAGCCATAGGTCTCGATGAACTGCTTGCCGAGCAGCGCGGCGAGGATGCTGCCGACCGCGTAGCCGCAGCACATCAGCGTGACCATCACGCTGCGCACCTTCTTCGGTGAGTATTCGGTCATCTGCGCGGCCGCATTCGGGATCGCGCCGCCGATGCCGAGCCCGGCGAGGAAGCGCATCGCGCTGAAGGTGATAGGGTCGTTGGTGAACCCGGCGGCCGCGGTGAAGGCGCTGAACAGAAGCACGCAGATCGAGATCGCCCAGCGGCGGCCGATCTTGTCGGCCAGCGCGCCGAGCGCGATCGCCCCGAACATCATGCCGAACAGCGCCGAACTGGCCATGAAGCCCGCGGTCGAGGCCTCGACATTCATCGCCTTCATGATCGACGGAAGCGCGGTGCCGGCGACCGCCAGGTCGTAGCCGTCGAGCACTAGGATCACGAAACACCAGATCAGCACGGACCAGTGAAAGCTGTTGAACTTGGCCTCGTCGGCCAGTTTGTGAACGTCTATCCGGTGCATGCTTGAATGTGCAGGTGCCAGGCCGGGACGGATTGGTTTCATTGACTTGTCTCCTTTTATTATCGGTTTGAGGTTCGGCATGCGGCGCAGTAACCACATTCTGGGCCGAGACCTCACTGCCAACGCCCGCCCTTGCGTAGAAAAGGGCGGTCCCCTCAGTCCGAGCAGGCTGCATCACCCTCACACGCGAGGGGCTTCGGGCAGGCGTTCACCCCCGCGCACGACGTATTTGGCGGGATACAGTGTGACGAGAACCTCGACTTCGTCTTCCGTTGCCCCGGTGCACGCGCTCCAGATCGAGCTCACTTTT
>NZ_BAAILO010000131.1:0-1090 GCF_054589115.1 Cupriavidus sp. 8B
AGTCGAGGATCTTTGCCACGACGCCGGCGCCGACGGTACGACCGCCTTCACGGATGGCGAAACGCAGGCCTTCTTCCATGGCGATCGGGGCAATCAGCTTGACCGTGATCGACACGTTGTCACCCGGCATGACCATTTCCTTGTCCTTCGGCAGCTCGATCGAGCCAGTCACGTCGGTCGTACGGAAGTAGAACTGCGGGCGGTAGTTGTTGAAGAACGGGGTGTGACGGCCGCCTTCGTCCTTCGACAAGATGTAGACCTCGCCGGTGAAGTGCGTGTGCGGCTTGATCGAACCCGGCTTGCACAGCACTTGGCCGCGCTCGACGTCTTCGCGCTTCGTGCCGCGCAGCAGCAGACCCACGTTATCGCCAGCTTGACCTTGGTCCAGCAGCTTGCGGAACATTTCCACGCCGGTGCAGATGGTCTTGACCGTCGGCTTGATGCCCACGATTTCGATTTCTTCACCGACCTTGATGATGCCGCGCTCGATACGACCGGTCACAACCGTGCCACGGCCCGAGATCGAGAACACGTCTTCCACCGGCATCAGGAAGGTGCCGTCGATGGCACGTTCCGGCGTCGGGATGTAGGTGTCCAGCGTGTCGGCCAGGGCCAGGATCGCTTGCTCGCCCAGTTCGCCCTTGTCGCCTTCCAGTGCCAGCTTGGCCGAACCCTTGATGATCGGGGTGTCGTCGCCGGGGAATTCGTACTTGGACAAGAGCTCGCGCACTTCCATTTCGACCAGCTCGAGCAGCTCGGCGTCGTCGACCATGTCGCACTTGTTCAGGAACACGATGATGTAAGGCACGCCAACCTGGCGGGCCAGCAGGATGTGTTCGCGGGTCTGGGGCATGGGGCCGTCAGCGGCCGAGCACACCAGGATTGCGCCGTCCATCTGTGCGGCGCCCGTGATCATGTTCTTCACATAGTCAGCGTGGCCCGGGCAGTCAACGTGTGCGTAGTGGCGGTTAGCCGTTTCGTACTCGACGTGTGCGGTATTGATGGTAATACCGCGTGCCTTTTCTTCCGGCGCTGCGTCGATTTCGTCGTACTTCTTGGCCGAACCGCCAAACTTGGCTGCCAGCACCGT
>NZ_BAAILO010000132.1:0-13340 GCF_054589115.1 Cupriavidus sp. 8B
GCGCATGAAACGTCGTAGGGTGTGGGGTTCTCAGATCAACGCTTCAGCCACTCGAAGCGCTGACTTCGGTCGGAGGTATTTCAGCGGCCTGCTAAGGGAAGCAGCCGGCGCAGGCCGGCTGGCGCCCCGCGTTCACCATGACTTCAATGCGATTTCAACGCGATTTCACCGGGCGCCGGCGGCGTCCGACCCAGTTCAGCAGCAGGCCAAGCGCGCACAGCCCGAGCGCGAGCGGCCACGACAGCGCGCCGCCACCGCCCGAGGAGGCGGCTGGCGCAGCGGGCGCCGGCTGGACCACCTGCGTGCCGGCGGCCACTGCAGCATTGGCATCGAGCAGGCCCGCGCCGCATTTGCCGGCATTGGCGGTAGCCGTGCAATAGGTGCCGGCCGGATGGGGCCGTGCCGAACTCTTCAAGGTGGCAAGTACCTGGGCGGGCGTGAGCGCCGGATTGGCGGCGAGCATCAGCGACACCACGCCCGATACCAGCGGCGCGGCAAAGCTGGTGCCTTGCGAGTTGTTGACGTTGTAGTTGCCAAGCGAGGTGGTGCCGTCATTGGACAGGGCCCGGATGAACGACTCCGCCACCGAGCATTTGCCGCCCGACACCTTGGAATTGCCGCAGCCACCGCCCGGCGCGCTCAGCGCAACCTGCGGCCCCACATTGGCATAGCTGGCGTTCTCGCCGTCATTGGCGTGCGCCGTCACGGCCACCACGCCGCTGCAGTCGGCAGGCGCCTCGACCGCGCCGGCGCTGTTGCCCGTGGCGGCGACCACCACCACGCCATTCGCGGCGAGGTCAGTCACGGCTTGCTGCTCGATGCTGGAACAGGTCCCGCCGCCCAGGCTCACGTTGATCACGCGCGCCGGGGTGGGGTTGGCCGGCACATTGGGCACGGACAGGCCGCCGGCCCAGCGCATGCCATCGATCGTGTCGGACAGCAAGGCGCCGCAGCGGCCGGACACGCGCACCGGCTGGATGCGGGCATTCCAGTCGATCCCGGCGATGTTCTGACCGTTGTTGGTGAGCGCGCCCAGTGTCCCGGCTACACGGGTGCCATGCCAGCTATTGTTGGTGGCGGTGGTGGTTGGCGTCGATGTGCCGGGACAGGTGAAGCCGACCGGCACGCCGTCGCCGGCATCGGTGGCATCGCCGTCGCGGCCGTCGCCGTCGTTGGCGATGCTGGCATCGGTAATGAAGTCGTAGCCTTGCACAATGCGGCTGGCCAGATCCGGATGCTTCAAGTAGCCGGTATCGACCACCGCGATCACCAGGCTGCTGCTGCCGCGCGTGCGGTCCCATGCGGGCGGCAGGTTCACGCCACCCACCACTTGGCCGGGGGTGCCCAGGTAGGGCTGGTTGAGCGCGAACTCTGGGTCGTTGGGCACGGTGTCGTGCAGCCGCAGCCAGCGGTCCGGCACTACTTCCGCGATGCGCGGATCCTGGCGCAGCCGGGCGGCGGTGCCTTCCGGGTCGGCGGCATCGCTGCCGGAAACACTCAGCAGCTGCAGGCTGCCGCCCATCTGGCGCTTGACCGAGAGCGCCACGCCAGTGCTCTGGCGCACGCTCAGCATGCGCTCGGACAGGCCGCTGGCGGCAGCGCTGTCGCTCGCGCCGGCGCTGCTGGCGCTCATGCTGGTGGTTGTGCTTGTGCTGCCGTCGCGCCAGCGCACGATAAAGTTGCCGGTGTAGTGCGGCGCGGGGCGCGCGGCGGGGTCGGGGGCCGCGCTGGCCGCGGCGGGGGCGCCCAGCCAGAGGGCGGCGCCCAGCGCCAGCAGCAGGGCTGCATGGCGCGGTGTGCGCCGCGTTTTGCCGGATCGGAATTGACGCTGTGCCTGCATGTCTACGTTCTCCCGTTGAGCCCGCTTCGGACTGACCGCGGTTACAGCATTCAACCTGCAATCTTCAACCTTCAACGTCCAGGCCATGGATTCCGACGACAGCAATCGGGCAGCCGCCGGATTCAGCTCGCCGGCATGTCGCGGCCGATGGGCTGGGTGCGATTCGGCTTGAGCACGCGGTCAGGCTCGGCCAGCTCGATGCGAGCGGCGCCGCGCAGCGTGGCGACCGCCTGGTCGATCGTGGCATCGGCCGACGCGGAGATCGCGGTGACCAGCCAGACGCCGCCCGACATGGGCCGCTTGACGACGAAGCGGATCGGGCCGGCAATCGACGCCAGCAAGCGATCGGCTTCTTCGGACACGGTGACGGGCGGCGCGGAGAAACGCACCATGATATCGCCTACGGCGCGATCGGCGCTGATGCTGTTGAGCGGCGGCGCCGACGGGCGCTGTTGCGCCTGGCAAGCGGTCAGGGCTAGCAGGGCCAGCAGGCCGCAGGCGGCGGTGATCCGCAGCGGGCGAGCCAGTGAGCGGGAGTGCGGCTGTTTGCCGAGTGACATGGGGAAACTCCTGAATGGTTACTGGCCAGGGCGCGGGCAATCAGCCTGCGCTGCGCCGCGAACGGCGCGCTTCCCGGGCCGTGCCGGTGGTGCCGCGCAGGCCTTGCGCGAGCATCTCCTCGGCGTGTTGCACTGTGGTGGCCGTCACGGTGGTCCCACCCAGCATGCGTGCGGTTTCGACCACGCGGCCAGCGGCGTCGAGGGCGCGGATGCGCGAGCGGGTGACCGAGCCGTTGCCGTCGGGCTGGCTGGTCTCCTTGCTGACCAGCAGGTGGGCGCCGGCCTGGGCGGCCACCTGGGGCAGGTGGGTCACGCACAGCACCTGGCGAGCGCGGCCGAGTTCCTGCAGGCGGCGGCCCACCACCTCGGCCACCGCGCCGCCGATGCCGGTGTCGACCTCGTCGAAGATCAGGGTCGGGGTGGGCGCGGCCTCGCTGGTAATGACGGAAATCGCCAGGCTGATCCGAGCCAGCTCGCCGCCCGACGCCACTTTGGCCAGGGGGCGCGCGCTGACGCCGGCATGGCCTGCCACCAGGAACTCGACTTGTTCCAGTCCATGGCTTTGCCCTTCGTCGAGCGGGTGCAGCGCCACCGCGAAACTGCCGCCCGCCATGGACAGGCCCTGCATGGCATCCGTCACGGCGGCCGACAGGCTTTCGGCCGCCATCTTGCGGGCGGCGCCGAGGTGCTGGGCGATGGTGAGGTAGGCGGCGCGGGCCGCGGCCTCGCGCGCCATCGCCTTGTTCAGGTCCTGGGCGGACTGGAGATCGTCCAGTTGCTGGCGGCGCGCCATCAGTTCGTCCGGCAACTGCTCCGGCGGCATCCGGTACTTGCGCGCGGTGGTGTGCAGCGCCTGCATGCGCGCCTCCACCACCTGCAAGCGTTCGGGGTCCAGGTCGATCCGGTCGACGTAGCGGTTGAGCGAGTGCGCGGCCTCCTCGACCTGGACCAGCGCGGGGTCCAGCGCCGCCAGGACGTCACCCAGCGCGGGGTCGACGTCAGCCATCTGGCGCAGGCGCTGCACCACGCTGTTGAGCCCCGACAGCACCGAGCCATCGGCCTCGGACAGCGCCTCCAGCGCGGCGCGGCTGCCCTCGATCAGCCCGGCGGCGTGCGACAGCCGGTTGTACTCGGCCTGGATGTCTTCCCATTCGCCGGGTTGGGGTGCCAGCTTCTCGAGCTCGCCGACCTGCCATTCGAGCCGCTCGCGTTCCAGCTGCATCTCGCGCGAGCGGTGCTCGACGGTTTCGCGCTGGCGCACGCACGCGCGCCACGAGCGCCAGGCTTCGGCCACCGCGCCGGCCTGCGCGGTGAGCCCGGCATGGGCATCGAGCAGCAGGCGCTGGGCGTCGGGGCGCAGCAGCAACTGATGGGCATGCTGGCCGTGGATATCGACCAGGCGGTCGCCGATGTCGCGCAACTGGCCCAGCGTGGCGGCGCCGCCGTTGATAAAGGCCTTGCTGCGCCCGCTGGCGTCGACGGTACGGCGCAGCAGCACCGTGCCTTCGTCGCCGGTGAGGTCATGTTCGGCCAGCCACGCGTCGAGCCCGGCCGGGGTGGAGAAGGTGGCGCTGATGCCGGCCCGGGCGGCGCCTTCGCGGACCACGCCGGCGTCGGCGCGCTCACCCAGCACCAGGGCCAGCGCATCGATCAGGATCGATTTGCCGGCGCCGGTCTCGCCGGTGAAGACGGTGAAGCCCGGGGAGAAGTCGAGGTCGAGCGTATCGACGATGACGAAATCGCGGATGGACAGGCTGCGCAGCATCGTGGTCGACTGGTCGGGGCTGGGTGATGTCAGGTGGCGGATCTGGGCCGGTTCGGTGCGGATCAGAGCCGGTTGTCTTCGCTCGGGTACTCGTGCCAGTGCAGCTTCTTGCGCAGCGTGGCGTAATAGTTGTAGCCGATCGGGTGCAGCAGGTTGACGGTCTTGGCCGAGCGCCGCACCACGATGCGGTCGCCCGGCAGCAACGAGGTCAGCGACTGCATGTCGAAGTTCACGCTGGCGTCGCGCGCCGTGGCGACCTCGATCGACACCTCGGCATCGTGCGGCAGGACGATCGGGCGGTTGGACAGCGCATGCGGGGCAATCGGCACCAGCACCAGCCCCGACAAGGTAGGGTGCAGGATCGGGCCGCCTGCCGACAGCGCATAGGCGGTCGAGCCGGTCGGCGTGGAGACGATCAGGCCGTCGGAGCGCTGGTTGTACATGAAGTGGCCGTCCACCGACACCGCCAGCTCGACCATGCCGGAAATGCCGGAACGGTTGACCACGACGTCGTTGAAGGCCAGCGCGGAGAAGATCACGCCATCGTCGCGCACCACCTGGGACTCCAGCAGCATGCGGGTCTCGGACTCGTAGCGGCCCGCCAGCATGTCCGGGAGCACCGAGTGCACGTCCTCCAACGGGATGTCGGTCATGAAGCCGAGGCGCCCATGGTTCACGCCGATCAGCGGCACCGGGTAGCCGGCCAGCTGGCGCGCCAGGCCCAGCAGGGTGCCGTCGCCGCCGAGCACCACCGCCACATCGGCATGCTTGCCGATTTCGTTGGGCGCCAGCGCCGGATAGTCGGTCAGCCCGGTGGCCAGGGCGGTTTCGCGCTCGAACACCACATCCTGGCCGTTCCTGAGGATACAGGCGGCCAGCTCTTCCAGCGGGCCCTCGATGCCGGCAGTGGCGTACCTGCCGATCAGGGCGACGGTGCGAAATGGGGCGCGCGCGGCGCCGGGCTTGGGGAGCGAAGACATGCCGGGATTAGACCATACCGCCGTGACCATTGTCAGCAGGAGGGCGCTCGCCGCCGGGCCGGATCGCGGATGAGCCGCCCGAATGGTGAAAACTTGCGTAAAATCAGGAACATCATGGATGAACGTGCGAAAACGCTTCTCAAAACCCTCATCGAGCGCTACATCGCCGAGGGGCTGCCCGTGGGCTCTCGAACCTTGTCGAAGTACTCGGGGCTCGACCTGTCTCCGGCGACCATCCGCAATGTGATGTCCGACCTGGAGGAAATGGGGTTCATTACCAGCCCGCATACCTCGGCCGGGCGTATCCCCACGCCGCGTGGCTATCGGCTGTTCGTCGATACCATGCTGACCGCCCAGCCGCTGGACGGCGCGCTCAACCTGGCCGAGCTGACCGGCAAGATCCGGGGCCAGCTGCAGGGCCAGCAGCTCGGGCCGCAGCGGATGATCACCTCGGCGGCGCACACCTTGTCCAACCTGTCGCAGTTCGCCGGCGTGGTGATGACGCCACGGCGCGCCCAGGCGTTCCGCCAGGTCGAATTCATGCGGCTGTCGGACAAGCGCATCCTGCTGATCATCGTCACCCCCGAGGGCGACGTGCAGAACCGCATCATCCAGACCGAGCTGCCGTACACCCCGTCCCAGCTGGTCGAAGCCGCCAATTTCATCAACTCGCACTTTGCCGGCATGAGTTTCGACAACGTGCGCAACCACCTGCGCGGCGAACTGCAGGCGCTGCGCATGGATATGTCGCAGCTGATGCAGGCGGCGGTGGAGGCGGGCAGCAGCGCCATGGCCGAGGGGGACGACGATCACGTCTTCATTTCGGGCGAGCGCAAGCTGCTGGAGGTGGAGGACCTGTCCTCTAGCATGGAAAAGCTGCGCCGCCTGTTCGACGTGTTCGAGCACAAGACCGGCCTGCTCAAGCTGCTCGATGTCTCCAGCCACGCCCAGGGCGTGCAGATCTTCATCGGCGGCGAGAGCAAGCTGGTGCCGCTGGAAGACATGGCGGTCATTACCGCGCCCTACGAAGTCGACGGCCAGATCGTCGGCACGCTCGGGGTGATCGGGCCGACCCGCATGGCCTACGAACGGGTCATTCCGATCGTCGACATCACCGCGCGCCTGTTGTCCAGCGCGCTCAGCCAGAACTAGTGTTGGCCTGGCCCGGTCTCACAGACTGCCTGTTCCCCAGATCCTGTAAGCTCGGCGAGCCCTGGCTGGCGCGCGCCTTGTGCCCGCGCCGCCCCGCCACACCGGAAATTACATGACGTTTACTCCCGAACCGGCCTACCAGCATGGCCAGGCGCCGCGCACGGCCATCCTGCTGATCAACCTTGGCACGCCGGATGCGCCAACGCCGAAGGCGGTCGGCAGCTACCTCAAGCAGTTCCTGTCCGACCCGCGTGTGGTGGAGATCCCGCGCGCGGCCTGGCTGCCGCTGCTGTACGGCATCATCGTGCCACTGCGCTCGCGCGCCTCGGCGATGAAGTACGAGTCGATCTGGCTGCGCGAGGCCCATATGACGGGTTCCCCGCTGCTGGTGCACACCGAGCGCCAGGCACACGCCCTGCAGCTGCTGCTGAACCAGCAAGGCCATGAGGTGACCGTGGCGTGCGCCATGCGCTACGGCAATCCGTCGATCGGCTCGGTGCTGGAAGCGTTGCGCCGCCAGGGGACCGAGCGCATCTTGCTGCTGCCGCTGTACCCGCAGTACTCCGGCACCACCACGGCGACGGGCTTCGACGAGGTGTTCCGGGTACTCAAGCAGTGGCGAAACCAGCCGGAGCTGCGGCTGGTCAAGCATTTCCACGACCATCCGGCGTACATTGCCGCCTTGCACCAGCAGGTGGGGGCATACTGGGCGCAGCATGGCACGCCGGATTTCGCGCGGGGCGACAAGCTGATCCTGTCGTTCCACGGCGTGCCGCGCCGCACGCTGGAACTCGGCGATCCCTATCATTGCGAGTGCCTCAAGACCGGGCGCCTGCTGGGCGAGGCACTGGGCCTGCAGCCTGGGCAGTACCAGGTCACTTTCCAGTCGCGCTTTGGCAAGGCGGAGTGGCTGCAGCCCTATACCGCGCCCACCTTGCAGGAACTTGGCAAGGTCGGCACCGGGCGGGTCGACGTGTTTTGTCCGGGCTTTCCGGCCGATTGCCTTGAGACACTGGAGGAGATCGCGATGGAAGGGCGCTCCGAGTTCCAAGTGGCAGGCGGCAAGGTGTTCCACTACATTCCTTGCCTCAACGATTCGGAAAGCTGGATTGCCGGGCTGGCGGAGATCGGCTTACAGCACTTGCAGGGCTGGCCGCTGCGGCTGCCGCATCCGCATGAGCTGGAGGCCCGCCGCACGCAAGCGCAGACGCGCGGCGCCGCGGCATGAGCGTGGCGCTGCTCAACGCATGGAGGTGACGACATGAGTGTATCTTTCGAGGCCGATGCCCGCCTGCGCATCGATAAATGGCTATGGTGCGCGCGCTTCTTCAAGACCCGCTCGCTGGCCGCCGAGGCGGTGGAGCGTGGCAAGGTGCAGGTCAACGGCCAGGCGTGCAAGAATTCGCGCGAGGTGAAGCCGGGCGACACCGTCGTCCTGGAGGCGCACCAGCAACGCTGGGAAATCGTGGTGAAAGGGATTGCGGGGCTGCGCGGCCCGGCTGCGGTAGCCCAGACGCTCTATGCGGAAACCGAGGCCAGCGAGGCGCGCCGGCGGCAGGATGCCGAGAATCGGCGCCTTAACGTGGAGCCTGCATCGAAGCTGCAGGGGCGCCCGACCAAGCGTGACCGTCGGCAGATCGACGGGGTCAGAGGGTGAGGCGGACGGCCGCACGTGCAGTCGCCCGCAATCACCCGGCTGGGTCAGCGAACGTAGGGAACGATGTAATGCTTGAATACAGCCTTGCCGCTGCCGTATTCGGTGTCTCGTGGCGTGAAGGCGCCGGAGAGGCAGATGAAGGCTGTCATCACCGATAATGCGGCGAGAAGGAAGACCGTCAGAACAGGCAGCTTATGCATGGCTAACCTTTCGAGAGTGGCCCCACTTGAGTTGCATCTTCGACCCCGTTATTTTTGTCATTTTTATACGGTTTCATCTTAGGGTGTGCGCTGTTGCAAAGCAATATGACCCCTATTTCCGCGCACCCCCATTTGTAACCTTGTGTTTCAGTGCACCGTCGCTGTGCGCTCTTGAAAATTGAGGGCCTGCCACCAACTGCAGGCTACATTTGCTGATTGACCACCCGGCGGCCTGCGCCAGGCAGGCCGCGTCTTTGTTTTGATACGGATCGACATGGAAGAACAGAAGCAGACGCCATCCACCACGCCGCCGCTCACGCCAGCCAGCGAGGAGCTGAACACCGCCCCGGCCGGCCAGGCCGAGAACGCCGCCGCGGCGGACGTGGCGGCCCAGTTGGCCGCGCTTGAAGCCAAGGCCAAGGAGAACTACGACATGTTCCTGCGGGCTACCGCGGAGGGCGAGAACATCCGCCGCCGCGCCCAGGAGGACGTCGCCAAGGCCCATAAATTCGCCATTGAGACCTTTGCCGACTACCTGCTGCCCGTGATGGACAGCCTGCAGGCGGCGCTGGCCGACGGGTCGGGCGATATCGCCAAGCTGCGCGAAGGGGTCGAACTGACCGCCCGCCAGCTCGTAAGCGCTTTCGAGAAGGGCAAGATCGTCGAGCTGAACCCGGTTGGCGAGAAGTTCGATCCGCACCGTCACCAGGCCATTTCGATGGTGCCGGCGCCGCAGGAGCCGAACACCGTGGTCACGGTGCTGCAGCGCGGCTACACGATTGCTGATCGCGTGCTGCGCCCGGCGCTGGTCACGGTGTCCGCGCCCAAGTAAGCGCAACCCTCTTTGCTGTCCGCCCGGCGGGCTGGCACAAGCAACGCCCGGTGCCGCTGGCCCGGGCGTTTTCCATTGCTGGAGACGTCTATGTCCACAAAGCCAGACAACCCCGCCATGCCTGGCACCGCCGTGGATCCGGCGGCGCACCTGGACCACCGCGCCTTCGACGCGTTCGGCATGCGCGAGGTAGATGGCGCCGACATCGATGGCGCCATCGCCGCTGCCGGCGATGCGCTGGTCTGTGTGTTTTTCTGGGGGGTGGACTGCTTCAATTGCGAGATGGCGAAAAAAGCCATGCTGGCCAATCCGGCGCCGGTGCGGGCGCTGGAGCTGCACTGGCTGCACGCCAACGTCTATGCGCACCCGGAGCTGGGCAAGCGCTTCGGCCTGCACGGCATCCCGGTCTTCATGTTCTTCCACAAGGGCAAGAAGCTGGGGCGGGCCACCGGCTGGCATGGGCAGGGCCAGTTTGCCGCGGCGGTGGCCAACGCGCGTCTGAAGGCTAGCGGCAAGCCGCTGGCCGGTTAGGCGGGTCAGCGCGACAGCGCGTATCCCAGCCGGAATTGCCAAGGCAGCTTGTGATTGTAGTCCAGCAAGCTCTCGCCATAGCCGACGAAATAGCCTGCGATCAGGTAACCCGCCGTGCCGGGGATCAGCCTGGCCAGCGGATACGTCACCGACGCATCGACGCTGCCGTAGTACTTCTGCGTGCCTTTGCGCAGGGTGGTGGCGAACTCCCATGAGTCCGGCTTGCCGTAGGCCAGCTTCAGGTCCATGTAGCCCCGGTAGCTGGCAATGTCCGAGTTGTCGTTCTTCTCGATGTAGTAGTACAGCTTGGGCGAGACGCTCCAGTGCCAGTTGGTCATGTCCCCCAGATAAAACGTGGGTTTGACGAACACCGTATTGATGCTGCGCGACTGGTCGCCGTCGCGGCCATTCGACTCATGCTCCAGGCCGGCGGCGAGCGAGAGCCGGCTGATCACGCGGTTCTGCACCCCGGTGTCGGACAGGTAATAGAACAGGCTCGGCCGGTAGTTGGTGTCGCGGAACGGCCGCGAGTCGCTCGACAAATCCCACAGCGAAAACTGCGTGTAGCCGAAGTACAGGTTCTCAAGCAAGCCGCGCGAAGCCGGGTTCTCGCCCTGGTAGATGCGGAACTTGAAGCTGAACTGGAACTTGGCGTTGGCCCCGTCATGCGCCCCGGCCATGAAGTACATCGGGTCGTTGAAGGTCAGCCGCCCCTGGTCTTGCAGGTCTGGCTGGATGGGGGCCGCCTGGCTGGCGGCTGCTACCGGGATGACAGGCACAACCGGCGCAGCCTGGGGGCTGCCTTCGACACTTGTTGCGGGTGCCGGGGTTGCCGCGACCTGGGCCGATGGCGGGTCGTCGGCGCGCGGGGCGCGGTTGAGCGTGACCAGCACAGGCGCGGCGTCGATGTCCACGGGATCCAGCCGCACCACGCCACGCAGGTTGGGCGGCAATGCCGCGCTGTACGCGACGGTGCGGTGCTCGCCCTTGCGCAATTTGATCGTGGCGGGACCCGCGGTGACGCGTTGCATGCTGAGCCTGACGGGGGCCTGCAGATCGGCCGAAGCCGTGACGTCGATCGCCTGGGGGACGAGGAAGCTACGGTTCGCGCCGTCGGCGCTCAACAACAAGGTCAGGGTCAGGGGCTTGGTGCCGTCGACCACCTTTGGTGGCTGCAGCAGTGCCACGGCAGCGTGGCTAGATAGCGGCCAGGCGGCCAGGAGGGCGAGCGCCAGCAGGAGAGCGCGGGGCTTGGCCGCGGCGCGGCAGATCTCGGGCTTGAGCGTGCTGGGCAGCATGGGATAAGGGCAGCGCAGCCTCGCGAAGAGGTGATGCGCGCGCGGCAGGATATTGCGACGCGGTACAGCCTATCACGTGACTATCACGCCATGCGCCGGAATTTTGTGATGATTTGTACCCAGCTCCGATGGGTCCGGGACGTCACCTAGCGGGTAGCGCGGCGCTGGATCGAGGCGATGTATTGCTCGCCATCCGGTGGCATGCCGGTGCGCTGTGCCTGCCAAAGCATTTCGCCGAGGCATTCCATGACCTGATGCTGCGCCTCGTGCGGTGAGTCCAGGCGCTGCGCCAGGGATTCGTAGGCGCGGCGGATGCCCGGGGGCTGGTCGATGGATACCTGCTCGGAGATCGACAGGTGCATGGCCAGGTGCAGGAAGGGATTGGTCTGGCCGCCTTCAGGCGTGTAATCCTGAGTCAGCGCGCCTTCCGTGTCGGTGAGCAGGCTGTGATACTCGGGATGCTCGCCGATCCAGTCGACCGCAATGACTTCGAGGGGGGTGAGGACGCTGCCTGCGCGTTGCTTCTGCCAGGCTTCGCAGAAAAAACGGCGGACTTCTTCGCGGGAGGGATTGAACATGATGCCCGCTATTGTAAACGAGCTCATCCACTGCTGCAGCGCAGCGCAAGTCCGCCGCCCGCAAGCTGACCGAATCGGCCTGCCAGCCACTAGAATGCGGCGTTGCCCGGCGTCGCCGGTCCATTTCCTTCCCGCGCGCCGCCATGTCCGCTTCCCGCTCCTCCTCCGCCAGTGTCCGGCCGCCCCTGCGTCATGCCCGTGAGCAGCTCGCGGGCGTGTTGCTGATCGCCCTGTCGGCCAGCGCCTTTGGCGCCATGGCAATCTTCGCGCGCTTTGCCTACGACGCGGGTGCCGATGTCTACGGCCTGCTGGCGGTGCGTTTCGTACTGGCCGCGGGCGCGCTGGCGTTCGCGATGCGCCTGCGTGGCGTTAGCCTGCCGGGCTGGCGCAAGGTGCTGGCGCTGGCCGCCATGGGCGGCATCGGCTATGTCGGTCAGTCGTTCTGCTTTTTCACCGCGCTCAATCATGCCCAGGCCAGCCTGGTGGCCTTGCTGCTTTACCTGTACCCGCTCTTTGTCACCATCCTCGCCGCCGTTTTCCTCAAGGAACGGCTGGGCACGGCATCCGTGATCGCGCTTGTGCTGTGCTCGGTCGGGGCGGGGCTCACGGTGGGCGGTGGCCAGGGCTCGGCGCTGGGCATCGGGCTTGGGCTGGCCTCGGCCGCGATCTACTCGGTCTACATCATCGTGGGCGCGCGCGTGACGGCGGGTGTCAATCCTCTGGCCACCACCACCGTGGTGTGCAGTGCGGCGGCGGTGGTCTACGTCGTGGTGGGGATGTTGCGCGCGGGCGCCGGCGTGCCCCCGCAGTTCCCGCAGAGCGTCGCGGGCTGGCTGGCGATGCTGGCGATCGCGCTGCTGTCCACGGTCCTGGCGATCCTGACCTTCTTTGCCGGCTTGCAACGGCTTGGCGCGGCGCGGGCTTCGATGTTGTCCACATTGGAGCCGGTGGTAACAGTGATCTTGGCGGCGCTTTTGCTGGGGGAGCATGTGGGGCTGACGCAGGCGCTTGGCGGTGGCTTGATCCTGGCGGGCGTGCTTTGGCTGACCCGCAAGGGTTCTGGCGCGCAGGATGTGCAACAGAATTGAATCCCTTGCTCAAAATCGCTAGTGGGGCGGGGCGGCGTCTTAGATACAATCCGGCTCTTACTTCTTGTTCAGGAACCGACCGCATGAAACCGATCGACCAGGTTGCAATCGCCCAGCTGTTCACCGAAGCGCGTACCCACAACGTGTGGCAAGACCGTCAAGTGGACGATGCCGTGCTTCACCAGATCTATGACGCGATGAAGTTTGGCCCGACGGCCGCCAACGGTTCGCCGGCGCGCATCGTCTTCGTCAAGAGCGTGGCGGAAAAGGCTCGCCTGGTAGAGTGCGTGTCGGCAGGCAACGTCGAGAAGACCCGCTCGGCACCGGTCACCGCCATCGTCGCCTTCGACAACGCCTTCCACGATCAGTTGCCCAAGCTGTTCCCGCACGCCGATGCGCGTTCGTGGTACGCCGGCCAGCCGGAAAAGATCGCCCGCGACGCACTGATGAACAGCTCGCTGCAAGGCGGCTATTTCATCCTGGCCGCGCGCGCCCTTGGCCTGGATTGCGGCCCGATGGCCGGTTTCGATGCCGCCAAGGTCAATGCTGCCTTCTTCGCCGACGGCAAGTGGTCGGTCAATTTCCTGGTGAACCTGGGCTATGGCGAGGCTGACAAGCTGTTCCCGCGCAGCCCGCGGCTGTCGTTCGACGAAGCCTGCCGCATTGTTTGAGCGCAAGCGCCGGCAGATAAAAAAAGACCCGCCAATGCGCGGGTCTCAGGCTGCTGACAGAGGTGCAAATTCAACTGCTTAACGTCAAAAGCTCAACGGCTTAAAGTCAAAGGCAGTTTCACCTCCCCTGCGGGGAGGCGACCTACTTTCTTGTCTCGCCAAGAAAGTAGGCAAAGAAGGCGACCCGG